>NZ_JBLVXX010000080.1:0-8729 GCF_048283985.1 Enterobacter cloacae complex sp. 6730903
GTATTTATATTTCCTCTTCAAATATATATTTTAATTTTTCCGAAAAATAATCACCGTGTCTTAATATATTCCTATTTATACGGATAGTGAGCTTTATCTCTGTATTCTTGGCCTGTTTGCCATTTTATTGTCGGATATGGCAATAAATAAAAGGTTTCCCTCCGGGTGTAAAATTACACTGCGCTCGACATAAATTCTTATTTGCCATTTCAACAGCGATGGCTTTCAGGGTGCATTTACTTTGAGGGAAAAAGGATGAAACTGAAGCAACTTTTATTCGTGCTTCCATTACTATCGTGCGCAGCGCAGGCGGGATATGTTGATTACCGACACGAGTATTACGACGATGGACGTAACTATGACCGTGTGTACATGTCACACCGTTTCGGGACGGGCTTTGGTGTGGCCGTAGAGGCCGTCTCACGCTCAGACGAAAAGCAATCTAATGATGCGCTCAATAATATGGAGAGTAACAGCAACGAATATACTGCCAGCTACCAGTTTACCTGGCAGGGATTTATCTGGCAGCCGGGTGTCGCGGTTGAAATGGGTGACGACATGGCTATTTATAAACCCTATTTACGCGTACAGTATAATATTAATGACAGCTGGTGGACGGCATTCCGTTATCGTACCGAATATACCCGCCGTAATGCAGACGGTAAAGATGACAGACTGGTATATCGCCCGGAAATGTGGCTGGGGTATAATATTGATAACTGGATGTTTGAACTGAACGGAATTTATAAATTCGCCGACAACGAAGATCTGTATAACAACAAAAAAGAGGATTACGAATATAACTTCCGCGTGGCGTATAACATCGATTCGTGGGTGCCATTCGTGGAGGTGGGTAATGTCTCTTCCGGCTATAACACCGCTACCACTGACGACCGACAAACGCGTCTGCGTGTCGGCTTAGGCTACAACTTCTGAGAAACCATCCCGCTGAGCACCCTCAGCGGGACCGCATCGCTGTTAGTATTCCCAGGTCTCCGGGTCGATACCCAGTTCACGCATGATCACCTTCGCCTCTTCCGGGATTTCGTCACTGCGCTCTTTGCGCAGATCGTCATCGTTCGGCAACGGTTGGCCGGTAAACGCATGCAGGAACGCTTCGCACAGCAGTTCGCTGTTGGTGGCGTGACGCAGGTTGTTCACCTGACGACGCGTACGTTCATCGGTGAGGATCTTCAACACCTTCAGAGGAATGGACACCGTGATTTTCTTGACTTGCTCACTCTTCTTACCGTGCTCAGCGTATGGGCTGATATATTCGCCGCTCCATTCAGCCATGAGATACCTTTAATCCTCTCAGTCATTAATCTAAAGGTGCAAAACCGGTAACCATCAGTTTTGAACCGTAATCTTGCGTAGTTTACCGTAGAGACGATACCGAGGCACGGATATTGCCGCTGTAGCGTGTCCTAAAGCATATAATTTTAACGGCTATTTGCACATTGCTCAATCTATACGCAAAGAAGTTTAGATGTCCAGATGTATTGACGTCCATACTTTCAATGTTTACTCTGGTGCCTGACTTTTCACCTCATTCGCCAGGAAGCCTCACCATGACGCGTAAACAGGCCACCATCGCAGTGCGTAGCGGATTGAATGATGACGAGCAGTACGGCTGCGTTGTCCCGCCAATTCATCTCTCCAGCACCTATAATTTCACCGGATTTAATGAACCCCGCGCGCATGACTACTCGCGTCGCGGCAATCCTACGCGTGACGTCACCCAGCGCGCGCTGGCGGAACTGGAAGGCGGCGCGGGTGCGGTATTAACCAATACCGGCATGTCTGCCATTCACCTGGTGACTACGGTGTTCCTGAAACCTGGCGATCTGCTGGTGGCGCCGCACGACTGTTATGGCGGCAGCTATCGTCTGTTTGATAGCCTGGCGAAACGTGGCTGCTACCGTGTGCTGTTTGTCGATCAAAACGACGAACAGGCGCTGAAACAGGCGCTTGCCGAGCAGCCGAAGCTGGTGCTGGTGGAAAGTCCAAGCAATCCATTGTTGCGCGTAGTCGATATTGCGAAAATTTGTCAGCTCGCAAGGGATGCGGGAGCGATAAGTGTAGTGGATAATACGTTCCTCAGTCCGGCCCTTCAGAACCCACTGGCACTGGGTGCCGATCTGGTGTTGCATTCATGCACTAAATATCTGAACGGCCATTCTGACGTAGTAGCAGGTGTGGTGATTGCCAAAGATCCTGAGGTAGTCACCGAACTGGCATGGTGGGCCAATAACATTGGCGTCACCGCGGGCGCGTTCGACAGCTATTTGCTGTTGCGCGGCATCCGTACGCTGTCGCCGCGTATGGACGTGGCGCAGCGTAATGCCCAGGCGATCGTGGATTTCCTGAAAACCCAGCCGCTGGTGAAGAAGCTTTATCACCCGTCGCTGCCGGAAAACCAGGGGCACGAGATTGCCGCGCGCCAACAGAAAGGATTTGGCGCGATGTTAAGTTTTGAACTGGACGGTGACGAGCAAACGCTGCGTCGCTTCCTGAGCGGGTTGTCATTGTTTACGCTGGCGGAATCCTTAGGGGGAGTAGAAAGCTTGATCTCCCACGCCGCAACCATGACGCACGCAGGTATGGCACCCGAAGCACGTGCCGCCGCCGGGATTTCCGAGACGCTGCTGCGTATCTCGACCGGTATTGAAGATTCTGAAGATTTAATTGCCGATCTGGAAAATGGCTTCCGGGTCGCAGCCAAGGGGTAATCATGAGTGTGATAGCGCAGGCAGGGACGAAGGGTCGTCAGCTGCACAAGTTTGGTGGTAGTAGTCTTGCTGATGTGAAATGTTACCTGCGTGTCGCAGGGATCATGACCGAGTATTCACAGCCGGGGGACATGATGGTTGTCTCTGCGGCGGGCAGCACCACCAACCAGTTGATTAGCTGGCTGAAACTGAGCCAGACCGATCGCCTCTCTGCGCATCAGGTGCAACAGTCCTTACGTCGTTACCAGAGCGAACTGATTGCCGGTTTGCTGCCTGCGGACGTGGCGGACGGGCTGATTAGCGCTTTTACGCACGACCTTGAGCGTCTGGCCGCTCTGCTGGACAGCGGCATTACCGATGCAGTGTATGCGGAAGTGGTTGGCCACGGTGAAGTGTGGTCTGCGCGCCTGATGGCCGCTGTGCTGCAACATCTTGGTGTGGACGCCGCCTGGCTCGACGCGCGTGATTTCCTGCGTGCCGAACGTGCCGCGCAGCCGCAGGTGGACGAAGGGTTGTCTTACCCGCTGCTGCAACAGCTGCTGGTGCAACATCCTGGTAAACGTATTGTCGTCACCGGTTTTATCAGCCGCAGCAACGCGGGCGAAACCGTTCTGCTGGGCCGTAACGGCTCTGACTACTCGGCAACGCAGATTGGCGCCCTGGCGGGCGTGTCCCGCGTCACCATCTGGAGCGACGTGGCCGGTGTCTACAGCGCGGACCCGCGCAAAGTAAAAGATGCCTGCCTGCTGCCGCTGCTGCGTCTCGACGAAGCGAGCGAACTGGCGCGTCTGGCGGCCCCGGTGCTGCACGCGCGCACGCTACAGCCGGTTTCCGGCAGCGACATCGACCTGCAACTACGCTGTAGCTACACGCCGGATCAGGGTTCCACCCGCATCGAGCGCGTGCTGGCATCCGGTACGGGCGCGCGCATTGTCACCAGCCATGATGACATCTGCCTGATTGAGTTCCAGGTGCCTGCGGGCCAGGATTTCAAACTGGCACACAAAGATATCGACACCATCCTGAAACGTGCCCAGGTGCGTCCGCTGGCCGTTGGCGTACATAACGATCGTCAGCTGTTGCAGTTCTGCTATACCGCTGAAGTGGTGGACAGCGCCCTGAAAATTCTGGATGAAGCGGGCCTGCCGGGCGAGCTTCGCCTGCGTCAGGGGCTGGCGCTGGTGGCGATGGTGGGCGCAGGCGTCACCCGTAACCCGCTGCACTGCCACCGCTTCTGGCAGCAACTGAAAGGTCAGCCGGTGGAGTTCACCTGGCAGTCGGAAGAGGGCATCAGTCTGGTTGCCGTGCTGCGTAAAGGGCCAACCGAAAGCCTGATTCAGGGTCTGCACACCTCCCTGTTCCGCGCGGAAAAACGCATCGGCCTGGTACTGTTCGGGAAAGGGAACATCGGTTCCCGCTGGCTGGAGCTGTTCGCCCGCGAGCAGGTAACGCTTTCGGCGCGTACCGGGTTTGAATTTATTCTGGCAGGGGTGGTGGACAGCCGCCGCAGCCTGCTGAACTACGAAGGGCTGGACGCCAGCCGGGCGCTGGCCTTCTTTAACGATGAAGCGGTTGAGCAGGATGAAGAGTCGCTGTTCCTGTGGATGCGCGCGCACCCGTACGACGATCTGGTGGTGCTGGACGTGACCGCCAGCGAGCAGCTGGCCGATCAGTATCTGGATTTCGCCAGCCACGGGTTCCACGTCATCAGCGCCAACAAGCTGGCGGGCGCGAGCAGCACTGACAAATATCGCCAGATCCACGACGCATTCGAAAAAACGGGTCGTCACTGGCTGTATAACGCCACCGTTGGCGCGGGCCTGCCGGTTAACCATACCGTGCGCGATCTGATTGAAAGCGGCGACAGCATTCTGGCGCTGAGCGGGATCTTCTCCGGCACGCTCTCCTGGCTGTTTTTGCAGTTTGACGGCACCGTACCGTTTACCGACCTGGTGGATCAGGCGTGGCAGCAGGGCTTAACCGAACCGGATCCGCGCGTTGACCTTGCCGGTAAAGACGTGATGCGTAAGCTGGTGATCCTGGCGCGTGAAGCGGGCTACGACATTGAGCCGGGGCAGGTGCGCGTTGAGTCGCTGGTACCTGCGGGCTGCGAGGAAGGGTCCGTCGATCACTTCTTCGAGAACGGCGACGAGCTGAATGAGCAGATGGTGCAACGTCTGGAAGCGGCTAACGAGATGGGCCTGGTGCTGCGTTACGTGGCGCGCTTCGAGGCGAACGGTAAAGCGCGCGTGGGCGTGGAGGCGGTGCGTCCTGAACATCCGCTGGCGGCGCTCCTGCCATGCGACAACGTCTTCGCCATCGAAAGCCGCTGGTACCGCGATAACCCGCTGGTGATCCGTGGCCCGGGCGCGGGACGCGATGTCACCGCCGGGGCGATCCAGTCTGATATCAACCGTCTGGCTAAGCTGCTGTAATTTCGCTTGTTCCCTCTCCCCGTGGGAGAGGGTTAGGGTGAGGGCAGCAGACCGCACTCACTCCCATCATGAACGTCCTTCATCTTGCCTGAACAAACCTCACCGTTAATGTTGATTATTTCTGTTGACGTCATCCCGCTTTTCCGTCATTTTTACATCTGGACGTCTAAACGTATAGAAGTTCACAACACAACAAACAACGACACGCGAAAGATAGAGGTAAGGTATGAGCTTTTTTCACGCCAACCAGCGGGAAGCCCTGAATCAGAGCCTGGCCGAAGTAAACGGCCAGATTAACGTCTCTTTTGAATTTTTCCCGCCGCGCACCAGTGAAATGGAGCAAACCCTGTGGAGCTCTATCGATCGCCTGAGCAGCCTGAAGCCGAAGTTCGTCTCCGTAACCTACGGCGCCAACTCCGGTGAGCGTGACCGCACGCACAGCATCATTAAGGGCATTAAAGATCGAACCGGTCTGGAAGCGGCACCGCACCTGACCTGTATCGACGCCACCCGCGATGAACTGCGCGCCATTGCCCAGGACTACTGGAATAACGGCATTCGCCACATTGTGGCCCTGCGCGGCGACCTCCCGCCAGGCAGCGGCAAGCCGGAGATGTATGCCACCGATCTGGTCGGGCTGCTGAAAGACGTTGCCGACTTTGATATCTCCGTGGCCGCCTACCCTGAAGTTCACCCGGAAGCCAAAAGCGCCCAGGCGGATCTGCTCAACCTCAAGCGTAAAGTGGAGGCCGGTGCTAACCGCGCGATTACGCAGTTCTTCTTTGACGTGGAAAGCTACCTGCGCTTTCGCGACCGCTGCGTCTCGGCGGGTATTGATGTCGAAATCATCCCTGGCATTCTGCCAGTCTCGAACTTCAAACAGGCGAAGAAATTCGCGGATATGACCAACGTGCGCATTCCGCTGTGGATGTCCAAAATGTACGAAGGGCTGGACGACGACCCGGAAACCCGCAAGCTGGTGGGGGCCAATATCGCGATGGACATGGTGAAGATTTTAAGTCGCGAAGGGGTGAAAGATTTCCATTTCTATACCCTGAACCGCGCGGAAATGAGCTATGCCATTTGCCATACGCTCGGTGTTCGCCCGGCGCTGTAAAGTAAAAAGCCCTCATAAAACGAGGGCTTTTTAATCGAACAGAGAGTTAAAAGGTATTAGCTATCGAATCTGTGGATTAATTCAACTATCTCTTATCGCTAGTGGTGTATATCGTAACGGTAACACTGTAAAGGGAGCATAGCGATGAGCACGTCAGACGAGACCAATAACGCGGCATCCGCCGGCAAATGTCCGTTCCACCAGGGCGGCGTCGATCATAGCGCGGGTGCAGGTACCGGCAGCAAAGAGTGGTGGCCTAAGCAACTCCGCATCGATCTTCTAAACCAACATTCCAACCGTTCGAACCCGCTGGGTGAAGACTTCGACTACCGCAAAGAATTCAGCAAGCTAGACTATTCCGCCCTTAAGGGCGATCTCAAAGCCCTGTTAACCGACTCACAACCATGGTGGCCTGCCGACTGGGGCAGCTATGCGGGCCTGTTTATCCGTATGGCCTGGCACGGCGCCGGTACTTATCGCTCCGTTGACGGTCGCGGCGGCGCCGGACGCGGTCAGCAACGCTTTGCGCCGCTGAACTCCTGGCCGGATAACGTCAGCCTGGATAAAGCTCGCCGTCTGCTGTGGCCAATTAAGCAAAAATACGGACAAAAAATCTCCTGGGCCGACCTGTTTATCCTCGCGGGTAACGTGGCGCTGGAGAACTCCGGCTTCCGCACCTTTGGTTTTGGTGCCGGGCGTGAAGACGTATGGGAACCGGATCTGGACGTCAACTGGGGCGATGAAAAAGCCTGGCTGACCCACCGTGACCCGGAAGCGCTGGCGAAGCGCCCGCTTGCGGCCACCGAAATGGGCCTGATTTACGTTAACCCGGAAGGGCCAAACGCCAGCGGTGAACCGCTGTCTGCGGCGGCGGCGATCCGCGCTACCTTTGGCAACATGGGCATGAACGACGAAGAGACCGTCGCGCTGATTGCAGGCGGCCATACGCTCGGTAAAACGCACGGCGCAGGCGAAGCCACGCACGTGGGCACTGACCCGGAAGCGTCGCCGATTGAAGCGCAGGGCCTGGGCTGGGCCAGCACGCACGGCACCGGTATTGGCGCTGACGCCATCACCTCCGGGCTGGAGGTTATCTGGTCTCAAACCCCGACCCAGTGGAGCAATTACTTCTTCGAGAACCTGTTCAAATACGAATGGGTGCAGACCCGTAGCCCGGCAGGCGCGATTCAGTTTGAGGCCGTGGATGCGCCGGAAATTATGCCTGACCCGTTTGACCCGTCGAAAAAACGCAAGCCAACCATGCTGGTCACCGACCTGACGCTGCGTTTTGATCCGGAATTCGAGAAAATTTCCCGTCGCTTCCTGAACGATCCGCAGGCCTTCAACGAAGCCTTTGCGCGCGCGTGGTTCAAGCTGACCCACCGCGATATGGGGCCAAAAGCGCGGTACATTGGCCCGGAAGTGCCGAAAGAAGATCTGATTTGGCAGGATCCGCTGCCTCAGCCGGTGTTCCATCCGACGCAGGAAGATATTGAAAGCCTGAAAGCGGAAATCGCGGCCTCTGGTCTCTCCGTGAGCGAACTGGTTTCCGTAGCCTGGGCGTCGGCATCGACCTTCCGCGGCGGCGACAAGCGTGGCGGCGCTAACGGCGCGCGTCTGGCGCTGGCGCCTCAGCGCGACTGGGATGTGAACGCCGCGGCGGTGCGGGCGTTACCGGCTCTGGAAGCTATTCAGCGCACCACGAATAAAGCCTCTCTGGCCGATATCATCGTGCTGGCAGGTGTTGTGGGCGTTGAGCAGGCGGCGAAAGCGGCAGGCGTTTACGTTAACGTACCGTTCACCCCGGGCCGCGTGGATGCGCGTCAGGACCAGACGGATATCGAGATGTTTAACCTGCTCGAACCGGTTGCCGACGGTTTCCGCAACTACCGTGCGCAGGTGGATGTGTCCACCACGGAGTCGCTGCTGATCGACAAAGCCCAGCAGCTGACCCTGACCGCGCCGGAACTGACGGTGCTGATCGGCGGTCTGCGCGTACTGGGTGCAAACTTCGATGGCAGCAAGAATGGCGTGTTTACCAACCGCGAGGGCGTGCTGAGCAACGACTTCTTCGTTAATCTGCTGGATATGAACACCCAGTGGAAAGCGACCGACGACTCAAACGAGCTGTTTGCCGGTAGCGATCGCGCCAGCGGAGAAGTGAAATACACCGCCACCCGCGCCGATCTGGTCTTCGGTTCAAACGCCGTCCTGCGTGCGCTGGCCGAAGTTTACGCCAGCAGTGATGCACACGAGAAGTTCGTTCGTGATTTCGTTGCCGCATGGGCGCGAGTGATGGATTTGGATCGGTTTGACGTGAAGTAGCCCTTGTGCCGGGTGGCGCTGCGGTATGAACCGGAAACATGGGTAACACTTTAGACCGGATACATGGGTAACAGTTATAACTGGCATAGAAGAGGAGACTCGCTATGCCCTGGACTGAGA
>NZ_JBLVXX010000081.1:0-8635 GCF_048283985.1 Enterobacter cloacae complex sp. 6730903
ATTGTGAACAGGTGAAACATTCCCGCTAACACCAATGTGTTATTAATGTTATCGAAGGAATTAAATAGTTTATTAACTAACGTAATGGCTTTAGAAACTAAAAAAAGCTTTATATTACTATCATGACATCGGCAAAAAATACGAAATAAAAAATCATCCCGATAACGAATTCTTAATTTTTAAAGTTTGGAGTTTCTATTATGAGCACTAACGAACGTATTTTAAGCCCCTTCACATTACCGAATGGTACTGAACTGAAAAACCGTTTGTTAATGGCCCCGATGACAACCTGTACAGGTTATTACGATGGCACCGTGACCAGCGAGCTGGTGGAGTACTACCGCGCCCGCGCGGGCAGCATCGGCACGATTATCGTTGAGTGCTGTTTTGTTGACGATCTCGGCCTGGCGTTCCCGGGCGCAATTGGTATTGATAACGACGAGAAAATCGCCGGGCTGGCAAAAATCGCTGACGCCATCAAGTCAAAAGGCTCCAAAGCCCTGCTGCAAATCTACCACGGCGGCCGCATGGTCGACCCAAAACTGATCGGGGGCCGCACGCCGGTTGGCCCAAGCGCCGTTGCCGCGCCGCGTGACGGTGCCGCCACGCCGGTTGCCCTGACCGCGGAAGAGGTGGAAGGCATGATCGGCAAGTTCGGCGAAGCCGTGCGCCGCGCAATCCAGGCCGGGTTCGACGGCGTCGAAATCCACGGGGCGAATACCTATCTGATCCAGCAGTTCTTTTCCCCGAACTCCAACCAGCGCGACGACGAGTGGGGCGGTAGCCGCGAAAACCGCGCGAAATTCCCGCTGGCGGTGCTGGACATTACCCATAAGATGGTGCGCCAGTACGCGGACGACGCGTTTATCATTGGCTACCGTTTCTCTCCGGAAGAGCTGGAAGTCCCGGGCATCCGCTTTGAGGACACCCTGTATCTGCTGGAAAAACTGGCCGCGCGCGGGGTGGATTATCTCCACTTCTCCCTTGGCGCCGCCCTGCGTCCTTCTATTGTCGATACTCAGGACCCGACGCCACTTATCGAAAAATACTGCGCTATGCGCTCTGACACGCTGGCGCAGGTGCCGGTGATGGGCGTTGGCGGCGTGGTGAATGCCACGGATGTGAATGAAGCGCTGGATCACGGTTACGACCTGATTGCCGTTGGCCGCGCCACCATCGCCTATCCGGACTGGACCGATCGCATCGCGGCGGGCGAAAGCCTGGAGCTGTTTATGGACAGCACCAAACGGGAAGAACTGAGCATTCCGGAACCGCTGTGGCGCTTCTCGCTGGTGGAGGCGATGATCCGCGACATGAGCATGGGTGAATCCAAATTCAAACCAGGCACCTTTATTGAAAAAGTGCAGGACGATGCCAACGAACTGGTGATTAACGTCAGCCTCGAAACCGACCGCATCGCCGATATCGAACTGGCCTCCGGCCCGAGTGAAGACGTCGAGTTTGTCACCAGCTTCGAAGAGATCCGTACCCGTATTCTGGATGCCAACACCCCGCACGTGGACGCGATTACGGGCGCGACCAGCCAGAGCGAGGCGGTGAAAAAAGCGGTCTCGAAGGCGATGCTGAAATCCAGTAAAGCGCTGGCGGCAGAAGAGGGCGCTGACCCGAATGAGACTAAAAGCGTGGACGTGGTAGTGGTCGGCAGCGGCGGTGCAGGGCTGGCGGCGGCGATCCAGGCGCACGACGAAGGCGCGAGCGTACTGATCGTCGAGAAAATGCCCACCATCGGCGGGAACACCATTAAAGCCTCGGCCGGGATGAACGCGGCAGAGACCCGCTTCCAGCGCGTGAAGGGTATTCAGGACAGCAAAGAGCTGTTCTACCAGGAAAGTCTGAAAGGCGGTGGCAACAAGAACAACCCTGAACTGCTGCGTCGCTTTGTCGAGAACGCGCCACAGGCCATCGAATGGCTGGCCACGCGCGGCATTATGCTGAACGACATTACCACCACCGGCGGGATGAGCATCGACCGTACGCACCGTCCGAAAGACGGTTCCGCAGTGGGCGGGTATCTGATCAGCGGCCTGGTGCGTAACGTCAACAAGCGTAACATCGAGGTGATGCTGGATACCTCCGTGAGCGACATCATCTTCGAGAACGGCGAAGTGACCGGTGTGCGTCTGACCACCGAAGAGAACGAAACCCTCACCGTGGCAACCAAAAGCGTGATTGTGGCAACGGGCGGCTTCAGCGCCAACAGCCAGATGGTGGTGAAATACCGTCCGGATCTGGCAGGGTTCGTTACCACCAACCACAAAGGGGCGACCGGGGGCGGCATCGCGCTGCTGGAGCGTATCGGTGCGGGCACCGTGGATATGGGCGAAATTCAGATCCACCCAACCGTTGAGCAGAAAACGTCGTATCTGATTTCCGAATCCATCCGCGGCGGCGGGGCGATTCTGGTCAATCAACAGGGGAACCGATTCTTTAACGAAATGGAGACCCGCGATAAAGTCTCGGCGTCAATCATCGCGCTGCCGGAGAAATACGCTTATATCGTCTTTGACGAGCATGTTCGCGCCAAAAACAAAGCCGCGGATGAGTACATCGCGAAAGGGTTTGTTACCAGCGCCAGCTCGCCAAAAGCCCTGGCGGAAGCGCTGGGGATGGATCACCATCAGTTCCTGGCAACGCTGGAACGCTACAACGGCTTTGTGGAGAAACAGCACGACGATGATTTCGGCCGCACCACCGCGCTGCGTGCGCCAATCAACGAAGGGCCGTTCTACGCCATTCAGATTGCACCGGGCGTTCACCACACCATGGGCGGCGTGACCATTAACACAGAAACCTGCGTGCTGGACAGCAACCACAACGTATTGCCAGGAGCGTTTGCTGCGGGTGAGGTTGTCGGGGGCATCCACGGCGGTAACCGTATCGGCGGTAACGCGGTGGCAGATATCATTATTTTTGGTACGCTTGCAGGACATCAGGCGGCTATGCGTTCGAAAACACGGTAAGGCTCCTGTTTCCCCGGCGGCGCGGTGCCTGCCGGGGCTACATCTGAGGACTCATGCAATGCCTGATAGCCATCGCGTTTACAGCTACTCCGCCGTTCTGATGGGATCGCCCATCCTCCTGAAACTCTTTTCCCATGACGAAGCGCTCGCCTCCCGCGTGTTTCGCCTGATCAAACAGTACGAAGATCTGCTTACCGTTAACCGCGCGCATTCCCAGGTAATGGACGTCAACCATGCGGCCGGTCAGCATCCAGTTGCCGTCAGTCGTCCGGTGTTTGAGCTGATCCGCTGCGCGAAAGCGGCAAGCCTGCTTAAAGACAGCGCCTTTAACCTGGCGATCGGCCCGCTGGTGAAGCGCTGGAAAATTGGCTTTAAGGGGGACGCTGTACCGCCCGCGGACGAGATCGCCGCTTTGCTGGGCATCACGGATCCTGCGGACGTGGTGCTGGATGAAGCCAACAGCAGCGTGTTTCTTACACGCCAGGGAATGGAGATCGATCTGGGGGCCATTGCTAAAGGCTATATCGCCGACAGGGTGCGGGATTACCTGCATAAAGAGGGCGTTGAACTCGGGCTGATCAACCTTGGCGGCAACGTTCAGACGTTAGGCTCGCCGGAGGGCGGCTGGCGCGTCGGCCTGAAAAAACCGTTCGCCGGTGATGCGCTGATTGGCGCCATGACGGTCGAAAACCGGTCGGTGGTGACGTCTGGCACCTATGAGCGCTATTTCGAGCAGAACGGCAAACGCTATCACCACATACTTGACCCACGCACCGGCTACCCGCTGGATAACGAACTGGACAGCGTGACGATTATTTCGCAGGACTCTCTCGACGGCGATATCTGGACCACGCTGATCTACGGCATGGGCGTGGAAAAGGGCTGCGCCGCGCTGCGTTCGCGCCCCGATATTGAAGCTATCTTTGTCACCAAAACAAAAGAAGTGGTGATCTCCTCGATGCACCACTTCCGTTTTACCCTTCTGGACGACAGCTACCGAATTACTGGCAGTACTGTTTGAGCAGTCCGACCTGTTCCGGCTGCAAACGGTAGCGATATACCGGCCGGCCGGTGGCGCCGTAGTGAATGCTGGTGAACAGGATATTTATTTGCGCCAGCCAGATCAGGTACTTGCGGCATGACACGCGGGAAATGTTGACCGCATTCGCCAGATCGTCGGTGGAAAATTCTATCTCCGGATGGCTGTCGATCCACTGGCAAATGGTGCGCAGCGTCTGCGGCGTTAGGCCTTTCGGTAATTTTTTGCTGTCGGCCAGCTCCGGCGCGCCACCGTGGATCAGCCTGTCGACGTCGGCCTGTTCATAATACTGATGCGATCCCATCAGGCTGCGCTTTGCCTTCCAGCCGTTCAGCGCCTCTTCAAAACGCGGGAACTGGAACGGTTTAATCAGGTAATCCACCACGCCATAGTGCATCGAGGTCTGGATCGTTGCGGCGTCGGAGGCCGATGAGATCATGATGACGTCAATCGGGCGGCCCGATGCGCGGATGATGGGCAGCAGATCCAGCCCGTTATCCTGCTGCATATAGACATCCAGCAGCACCAGATCGATCGGCTGGCCTGGGTTGGCGATCAACGCCTCGGCCTGGTTGAGCGTGGAAGCGACGCCGCAGCAGCTAAAACCCTCAACGCGGTTAACATACAGACGGTTGAGGTCGGCTACCATGGCGTCATCATCGACAATTAACACATTTATCACGCGATATTCCTCTCGCTATCCCAGGGGATCTGAACAAAAAATTGGGTAAATACGCCAGGCTCCGACTCGACGGTAATATCTCCGCCCAGATTCTGGATCTGCTGACGCGCAAGGAACAGCCCAACGCCGCGGTTTTCACCTTTTGTTGAGTAGCCCTTTGTAAAAATAGCCTCCAGCCGCTCGGGATCAATGCCGGGACCGTCATCGCTGACCTCACCGCTCAGCCAGCCGTTCTGATAATGCAGCAGCAGGCCGATCTCGCCTTCCGGCTGACCTTCCATCGCATCCAGGGCATTTTCGATTAAATTGCCCAGTACGGTGATCAGCACCGCAACCTGCTCTTCATTGGCGGTGTCAGGAAGCTGACTCTCCTCCGCCAGCGTCAGGGTCACCCCGACCTCTTTGGCGCGGTTAATTTTACCCAGCAGGAAGCCCGCAATGACCGGGGATTTAACTTTGCGCTGTATCGCGCCGATATCCGTCTGATAATTCTGCGCAGTCTGGATGATGTACTCCTCCAGCTTATCGTAGCGCTTCATGTGCAGCAGGCCGAGGATCACGTGCAGCTTGTTCATAAATTCGTGCGTATGAGCGCGCAGGGCATCAACGTAGCTGACCATGCCATCGATACGCTGCATTAACTGGCTGATTTCGGTCTTATCGCGGAACGTGCTGATCGCCCCGATCACCTGATTCTGGCTTTTCACGGGGACCATGTTGCACAGCAGCAGCCGCCCGTTACAGCCGATCTCCTGATCCTGGCGGGCAATGCCGGTCCTGGATACTTCGCGCAGGCTGGCCAGCAGCGGTTCACTGCTGCTTTCGGAGTGCTGGCCCGAGGTCAGGAGTAATATTTCTCTGGCGGTGTGGTTAATCATCGTCACGCGCCCGTGCATATCCACGGCCATCACGCCTTCGCGCAGGGACTGCAACATGGCCTGGCGCTGCTCAAAGAGGGCGGAGATCTCGTAAGGCTCCAGCCCGAAGAGGATACGTTTCAGAACCCGGACCAGACCCCATATCGCCACTGAACTCATCAGAACGCTGAATAAGATGGTCCACACGGCGTTGAGCCGCCCGCGGGCAATCTGATCTTCAACTTTATTCAGCGAGATACCCACCACCACCACGCCGATCTGGTCGTGCTGGTCGTCATACACGGGCGTAAAGACGCGCAGCGCTTCCGCGAGCGCGCCGCGGTTAACGGAGACATTCTCTTTCCCTTCCAGGGCGGGCGTCAGATCGTCGCCAATAAAATGCAAACCTAACAGCGCTTCGTTTGGATGGGAATAGCGGATCCCACGCAGGTCGGTGACCACGGTAAACAGCAGGTCGTTGCGCTTCGTCACCGCCTGGGCAATCGGCTGGATGATGCCAGCCTGCGGCGATTCCATCAGGCCACGCTTGATTTCCGGGCTGTCGGCCAGCGTCCGGGCGATACCCAGCGCGGTATCTTTCACGTCATCGCGCGTGGCGCGGGTGATCTGCACAGAGTAAAGCGCGAAAACCACCAGCAGCACCGAGCCGATAATCGCGCACACCATCAGCGTAACCAGCGTATTCAGCTTCATAGGGCGCTTGCGCGTCGGGGGGAAGGGCTGCAAATCGCTCATTAACACTCCGCGATGAAAAAGAAAGGGCTAATTATCGCTGATGACGGGCGTTTCATAAAGCCATGTAAAGAGAGGCGTTTCGTGAGCCTCCTCTCAGGTGACCTATATAAAACACTTTATAGTGTGAGGGTACTCATAATAAGGAGGCAGTTTATGAGCATTATGCTTACCGGTACGGCCAGGGAAAGACGGCACGCCAGCACGATGAACATCGACAGATTATCGACGCTGGATATGCTTAACGTCATACACCAGGATGACGCGCAAATCTCTTCTGCACTTACCCCTCACTTAAGTATGCTGGCCCGCGTGGTGGATAACGCGGCGGCGACGCTTAGCCACGGCGGACGTCTGGTGCTGACCGGCGCGGGCGCGTCCGGACGCGTGGCGGAGCAGGCGGCAGAAGCGTTTGCGCCGGGCAAACACCCCGTCATTGCGTTAACAGCAGGTGATAACGCCGGAAGCTACGCGAGCGGCGTTGCCGACCTTCAGACGATAGAATTTGGCGAGCATGACATGATGCTGGCGCTGTCCGTCAGCGGCAAAACCCCATGGGTATGGGGCGCGATGCGTCATGCGTGGTCCCTGGGCTCAACGGTTGCGCTCATTACGGAGGAAGCGCAAAGTGAAGCGGCGCAGCTGGCGAGTATGGTCATTGCCCCCGAACTGGGCGCGGATGTGGTGGCCGGGTATACCAACGCTAAAGCAGGCATTGCGCAAAGCATGATCCTGCATATGATCACCACCGGTCTGGCGGTACGTTCCGGACGGGTGTACAGCAACCTGCGCGTTGATCTGGAGGCAAGCAACACCAGATGGGCCGAACGTCAAATTGCCATTGTGATGGAAGCAGGGGGATGTAGCCGGGCGCAGGCGAAGGCCGCGCTGGAAAGCTGTAACCACCAGTGCAAAACGGCGGTACTGATGGTGCTGACGGGGCTGGATGCCTGGAAAGCGCATGAATTGCTGGCGCAGAATAACGGGTTTGTTCGCCTGGCCTTGCAGGAAGCGCCGTAATATTTCAGCGTCAAATAAAAAAAGCCCGCATCGCGGGCTTTAATATTGAGGGAGATTAGAACTGGTAGGTCATGCCTACGCCAACGATGTCATCGGTAGAAATACCGTTTGCTTCGTAGAAGCGTTCATCGTTGTCCAGCATGTTGATTTTGTAGTCAACATAGGTGGAGAAGTTTTTGTTGAAGCTGTAGGTCATGCCCACGTCGATGTAGTTAACCAGATCCTGGTCTACATAGTCATAGCCATTGCCTGGGTGATAATCGTTACCGCCCAAATCGATGCCTTTAGAATAGACCCACGCCAGGGATGGACGCAGACCGAAGTCAAACTGGTACTGCGCTACGGCTTCAAAGTTCTGGGTTTTGTTGGCTATGCCATCGTTGCCGTACGGAGTCATGTTACGGGTTTCCGCATACATCATGGCCAGGTAGACATCATTAGCATCGTATTTAGCGCCGATTGTCCACGCTTCCGCACGTTCACCGCCAGCATATTTGCTGAAGCGGTTATAGGTGCCAGCGCCGTAAGCGACCTGGTCGTTAGTACGGTCAGAGGAAGAATAAGCCGCACCCAGCGTCAGGCCGAAATCGAAGTCATAGGAGGTGGACATACCGAAGCCGTCGCCGTTCTGGAAACGTACGTCGTTATGGCCGTTTTTGGTGCCTTCCTGGTTTTCATTTGCGTTAGCACCTTCGTTAGCACCCTGATATTGCAGCGCAAAGTGCAGGCCGTCGACCAGACCGAAGAAATCGTTATTACGGTAAGTTGCCAGACCGTTAGCACGACCGTTCATGAAGTTATCGGTCCAGGTGTAAGAATCTCCACCAAATACAGGCAGCATATCGGTCCAGGCTTCTACGTCATACACGACGCCGTAATTACGGCCGTAATCAAATGAGCCGTAGTCGCCAAATTTCAGGCCAGCGTATGCCAGACGGTTGAAAGATTTATCCCCTGCGCTTTCGGTGTTGTTAGCGTAGGTTTTATATTCCCACTGGCCATAACCTGTCAGTTCGTTCGTGATCTGCGTTTCGCCTTTGAAACCCACCTGTACATAGGTTTCATCGCCGTCGTCGCCTGGGTTGTCGGAGAAGGTATGACGCGCATCAACCTTACCGTACAGGTCAACTTTGTTGCCATTCTTGTTATACATTTCCGCCGCATTTGCTGCGCCAGCCATTAATAACGCGGGTACGAGAATTGCCAGAACTTTTCTTTTCATTATATATTCCCTTTAAATATAAATTTTCTGAATATATGTAATTACCCTCCGTAACTACATGGCTGATACTATTCTATGGCT
>NZ_JBLVXX010000082.1:0-7753 GCF_048283985.1 Enterobacter cloacae complex sp. 6730903
TTTTTATAAAAGCGCTTTTCTAGTGTACTGCTGGTTCTACTGGAAATCACTTTTTTTCCTTTTTTATGCAATCAGGTTGTTTGTGAAACGCGTGACTATGGAATAATGGTTCCATCTCCAAAAGACATTACAAAAAGGGCTTTAAATGAAACTTTTACGTTTAGTATCTCTGGTCTCTTCTGTCGTCATTGGTTTTTCCCTATCGGGTTGTGCCGGTGACACCGGCACTACGCCAGGCACCGCTCTGAATGCGTACAGTCACGGCCAGTACTGGCATGCTAATGCAAATGATTCTGTCGCCAAGAATGCCTATTCGTTTGCTGGTTTCGACGTTAATTTTAAGGAGCAAGAGGTTACTCCTGGAGGGGATGCCGACAACTTTCTTTCTAAGTATCTCATCAATAGTTCGATGGGCTACGTAACAGGCGGTCTAAAAGGTTTTGGGATCATGAGCCTCAGCTCTTTGTACAGTTCTTCTGACGCCGAATACATCCAGGTCAATCAATACCTAGTGTTCGTCCCCAATCCAAAAAAATTGCCTTACAATGATGAAAGTTTGGTACGTGAGGGAGCTAAGTATGTTTTTGAGCATACAAAAGCAACTCAGGCCTCATTTGGATACAACCCTGAAAAACAGAAAGCAGCTCTGGCCACATGTAAAATTGATATGGCAGTCGTCAATAAATGGAGTACCTGTGATCTGCCCTCTAAGCCTGATGCTGATGTTTTCCCTACAGATTCAATGTACAGCTTTCAGGCGATTCGCCCCGCAACAGGAACCGAAATTCCTGAGCTAAACCTTCCCGCTGGTGATTACGCTGTAATTCGTTATGTGTTCATCCCATTTAAAGGAAACGAAACAAGCGCTGATTTTTCGGGTATCATTTTCCGTTCTGATAGCCCAAATACAACAACTCCAGGGGGTGTTGCAGCCTCCATCAACGGAAAAGATTATTACCTCTTTACCGGTGAATACGGTAAAAAAGGCTTCCCAGAAAAAACATTGAAAGCCAAGTAATTAAAAAAGGGGCCTAACGGCCCCTTCTTCAATATTTCGGCAACTGCTTGCCCGTAACCGGATCCAGCGTAGTTGAACCTACCTCACATATGGCCGGTCGAGGTAAATAGCTACAATCTACATTTTCCTCTTTTATAGCCTGAGCATTTTCTTGTCTGGCCTTTATCATATTTTCTTCACCGCCCATTGCTTCCTTGGTACGTTCTGATGGAAGTTGATAGTTCTCATTCTGGAATGGTAAGTTTTCCACAATTGATTCTTCGGAGAATTTTGAATATTGATCAGGAACTTCTCCTACCTGAACTGCATCATTAATCCACTCCGTCAGATCAATTTTATCGAAATCCAGTTGCTGTATTTGCTTTATTGATAGCCCCACGCAATTAGAGGCGACAGGGTCTATTCCTAATTGCGGATAAGCTTGTTGCATAATAACGC
The DNA here is from genome assembly GCF_048283985.1 of Enterobacter cloacae complex sp. 6730903. NCBI lineage: Bacteria > Pseudomonadati > Pseudomonadota > Gammaproteobacteria > Enterobacterales > Enterobacteriaceae > Enterobacter > Enterobacter cloacae complex sp. 6730903. Next base: position 1,457 of record NZ_JBLVXX010000082.1, read on the forward strand.
GTGACAACATGGAATTATAACAGCACATGTCTGTTGCTTTTTTAACGCATTTCTTTGTGAAACCAACATTCAGATATTTGACGCATCGTTCCGTATCTAATGTAAAACAGGATTTTTGATTCTTATGAATAGAAGCTTCCATCTCTTTCTGGTCGCATGCTACCAACATTTCTAAAAGCATTTTAGTGACCTGATAGGCTGTATAAATCCAACCGATCACGTTTAATGCAAGCATAAAGTTTTGAACCGCAGCCGAGAAGACAACCTCTCCTCCGGTAGTAGCAACGTTCTTAAAGACAAAGTCACGAACTGTATCTGGTAGCAATTCGTAGGCTTTCTTCATTGCCATCTGCTTAAGCTGACCTATACCGAAGCTGGACATTGTTTCCTGTGCCAACTGGCCAGCACCTCCTGCCCCTCCAGAAGTTGCGGAAGACCCAACTGCCCTGCTTAGATTACCAGCGACGTTTTCATATACGCTCGTTAAGGAGCTCGTGACGTTGTTCCACATTTGCCCTACTGTTTTACCAGCTGATGCAGTCCACTCTCCGACCGCATTAGACATAGAAGCCCATGTACCTGTATCACCGCCGGTCCATTTTATTAGCTGAGCATTAACTCTGGTCCAGTTTGTGTTTCTGATCATAGATCCGGCAAGCATGATACCTTCAAGTGCTCCTGCGGTTCCCTGTGGTGCTTCGCAGCAGTCCGTCTTTGCCAGGCCATTTACAAAGCCTACTGAACGACCACACCATTCAGGTTTTCCTTCAAAGACGGAACATGAATTGGCATCGTTAGGGTCTTCGCATTTGGCTTCGCCCTGCATGTACTGAACCATGTTTGAATAAGCCGCAACTTTTCCAAAATCGTTGTTCTCTTCCTTTGGCCCAGTTTCGCATGTTCCACCTGAACATGGGATCATGCCAACACAGGCATTTGTAGAAGATTCAACCTCCCGAACTACATCCTTCCCTCTGTCACAGGTGTATTTCTGTTCATACATGTAGCAACTGTTAGTGCCCTCATCGAACCAACCCTCTGCACATGTTTGTTTATCGAGTACACATGCTGCATCATTTTTATAAGCACTACATGCATCAGGCATACTCTTTATTTCTTCATAGTTGTAACAGAGGTCCTTTCCATTAGCGTCTTTCATAATTTTTCCACTAGCGTCATAAGAGCAAATTTTGTCTTTGGCCAATGGATCACAAAAGTAGCCTTCAAGGTTTGTCTTCCAGGTAAGAAATCCTTTATCACCTTCATACAGAGGCTTTGCCAATGAAAGCACGCTTTCCGGAAGCCGTTTTGTGCCAACATCCATATCTTTAAACCGATCGAAACGGCAGAATGTATTCGGAGCTTGTACAGCATCGTAACAACCAGCTGGTTCCTGGACGTGCTTATCTTCGAGCTTCATATTTTCAAAAGTCAGCTCAACCTCAAAATACCCTTCACCCTTCCCACCAACCCATACTCTGGATGCCATTGTCACTTCTCGATCAGGCTCCTCATACACCGATTTTCTGACCTTATCAGTCACATCGTAAACCTTGTCGAGTTTCCACGATTTTTTTAACTCCCAAGATCCCTTAGGAGCCGGATAGTCACTTTCTCGATATGCACCATCTATGTGAGCAAAAATCTGCGTGCCATCAAGTGTTACCCGCATGTGGTCATCCCACTCCGCGTTAACAATCTTTGCTGAGGCCAATTTTGCATCCGGATGGAATTTTAATGTCAGTTCGTTATCATATACCCCGTCACTCCAGTAGTTGTCATCACGGCGACCAAACCATATACGCACACAATTATCGCCGCACATCGACATGTCTCCGTTTCCGCCTGAAATGTAAACAGGGACTGAAAAATCACGGGTTATCGTGCAGCTGCTGAAGTTATCTTGCTTAGGCGAGTTACAGTAGAACTCTTTGTAATCAGGATAGTGTGTGGTTACTGTTTTTTTAGAGGTCTCAACATTACAGTTCTGAAGCCAGTTTCCAGTACCAGCAACAGCATTTGTTATCTCATTTCTCCCCGCAGTAAACATGGGATCGTTAGGCTTTATAGATGATGCCGGGTTGTCCTTGTTAGCATTTACGAGGGTGCGGTAGGCAACGCCATCATAACTTTGAGCATCAAATAACTGGCTTTTCCGATTCTTTATATCGTTTACAAAGCCATCCTCATCCCCATAACGATCTGCGGCATTGAACTTAATATCGCTGTGCTTTTGCTCTGAGCTGAAAATCTCTCCGGTATTTGTTTTGGTTCCAGGAGTAGTATTGGGATTACTGCTTATACCAATGTTGCCATTAGCATCCCGAGAGAGCAGCTTTGCCCCTTCCTTGGTATAGTTTGAATTGATTGTCCCTCCAGACATACTCGGCAGTTGTACGGCGCTACCAATGGACTTTCCATCGGATGCGGCATTTTTCATGACACTTTCATTTGAGTTCCCTGCCCCATACTTTCCGAGATTAAGATTAGCGGATTCGGCTTTACCCACGTATTTCTCGGTGATCTTCCCACTGACATTCTCGCCTGAATCCGCATTCTTGTACTTCTCAACAATGTCCTGAGCACTGGTTGTCGCATTGCGATTTGCGTTAGGATTAGCAAGATTAAAGTTACTTTCGAGCTGGTCAAATATAGCGTCTGCCGCATAAATACGAGGAGTCATTACCATATTTATGAGAGAGATATAAAAAGCCCAACTCATAGTATTGGCAATCATTGATGCAATAATAGTTGAAGCTATCGTTTTTCTAAGTTTCATTATTTTTACCCTTAGAAATCAAGCGCCTGGTATATATCTGACGCAACAGTCATTGTAACGCCACAACATATAGACATAATTATCATTGCCTATTTTTTTGCGCCCACCTTTAAGGGTTGACCAGTCATGTACCGAATCACCAAGACGATGACAGCAATCCGGCCCTTTCGCCTCAGGAGTTGGGAAAAGCATTGAAAGCCGATACTGGGAACGAGGTGTAAAGTATTCCCACGTTTTCTCACACATTGCGTCTGCTCCCATCGTTCGCATCAGCATTCCCTGGCGATGTAGTTTAGTCAGAAGACGCTGGGTTATCAGTGAACTCGTCCTTACAGCGTCATCATTTGCGTAAATGTGGCCGGTTAATGGATAAAGGTTGCCATCGCATCCGGCACAAAAGTATGCAGCGAGATTATCCTTTCCTGCTGTTACTGCTACACAGTCAGCAGCGCACACCATTGAGGCAATTGGGTTTGCAAAAACTACTGCCTCTGGATTCAGGACGAGTGTAAGCAGATCACTTTCCCACATAGGGTCCACTTCGCTTATATAGGTCAGGCTGGCATCTATATAGGGTTCAGCAGTGCACTCGCCAATAATCAGTAATTTGAGCATTGTCATGATTGGGAACTCCCAAAGATGAACATCGTAAAATCCGGCTTCAGTTGCTGTCATTGGCTGATTTGTGTTGCTTTTACCAATATCAAACTGCGATTTTTGAAGCATCGTGCCTTCAAGAAAGGGGCTGCACCAGGGGCTCTTTACAACTTCTACAATCTTCACCGGCTGAAAGAAGCTCAATTGCCAACCTATTTCCGGTACGCCGTTCTGATCTGTGCAGTAGCAACCCGGACGTGAAGGAGCAGCGCCTTCTGGAGCTGCCCCTATGCCCATTATCCTCATGGGAAAAATGCAGCTCCAACAGATATTCTTAATCAAGCCCTGCCACACTCCAGCTGACTGACACATAGCCCCAGGGACTCCAGCATCTGCTGCCATAGCCATACCCGGTATAGAAAGCGAAAGCATAACTGCTACAATGAACTCTAAAAGTAACTTTTTGAATTTTTTCACCATCATGCTCACTTGGATGTAATAAATGTTGCAACACTTTCGATATAGTCGACGGCTTTGGTAAAATAACTTCTCATCTGGTCCGGATAATTTAGCGTCAGCCATGTTGCAAAGAGAGCGCCTATAATAAATCCGAGTTTCATCTTATTTTTCCTCTGAAAGATTTGGGGCTCCGATACCACGGACTTCTGCCTCGCTAAACAGGGTGATCCGGAATTTATCTTGGTCAGTAGTTATAAGCGCAGGTGTGTTTTTAATCTGAAAGCGTGAGATGATCTGTTCGTTAACTTTAAACACCTTACCGTTAAATTTTTCACGTAAATCATTTAGGTGATCCCATCCATTATCTTTTTGGATACGGGTAAACATTGGCATTACTTTTCCACTACCCAGACGTTGTCGATACTGCTGCTCAGCCCATACCAGCTGGCCCGGATTGAGTGGATCGAAAATTATCATCGTCAGGTTTTGAGGAAATCTCGAAAGTGGATTAATCAACTCACCGGCGGAAGCTATTACACGGCCCTGCTTATCTTTTACGTCCTGAGTGACCCTCACTGTAGGGTCAATTAAAAATTCTTTGTGTTCCTGGGCAGGAGGGAGGTCGACCATCCATTGATTTTTCCATGTGTCAGAAACGGCCCTTTTTTTTGCACCTTCCCAGTCATATTTTTGTGCACGTTCTTCCAGTTCTTTAATGATGCTCTTTTCTTCAACGGGATAAGTGGTACCAGCAACCGGGAAAATATCCTGATCGGGTTTTTTAGCAAGTTCTCGCTGAAAAAACTCAACGTTGAAGGAGCCTACCATTTTTGCAAAACGAGCTTGCTCCCTAGAAATAATTGTCGGTACTTGAGTTACTTGATACTGACTGAAGCTATCAGGATCAATTGTAATCAAAGGAGATTCAAATTTTCCTTTGACAATCATTTGGTTTATTGCTGCCTGTGTCTCTGGTAGCCGAGTAGTTCCTTTCTTTAGACCATTGAAAACTACACGAGCTTTATGCTCTGAGGCCGTACGTAGAAGGTCTTCCAGTACATAATCCGGCAAGCTAAATGAAGCAAAGATCGTTATTCCATTTTCAGTTGATAGTGCTTCTTCACGTGTGCTATCCATTTTTCTTTCGAAGTCAGCAGCTGTGATGCCCGAGGAACCAAACAATTTTTCGATATTTTTAGATTGTCCTCGCATGACTTCCGGCTTATTTTCCACAGCTTTCAGAGCCGCTTCATTAAGGCTGGCGTTTTCTTGAATTTCATCACGTCTTCTAATTATATCGTTGACAGCTTCAGAGTTATTACTTTGGGCCCTGATAGCCTGGGTATGGTCTATAACTGCTTGAACACTATCCGCATTCATACCGGGGACGTAACCACGGTTTATTTGCTTGCTCAGGTCCTGGTTTTTTTGGAGTGCTTCAGCTTGCGCTATGTACTTCTGCACATCTGGTGATTTTAGCGTAGCATCAAGGCTAAGAGCCCCATCTGGCTGCTGTGCACCTTTAGCCTGTGCCCCAAGCCCTTTTGCTTGCTGAGCGATTAGGTCAGCATCATGTTGATACTCAGTGCTTGCATTTGTATTACTTAAAACTGCACATAACGCAAGTCCAGGAAGTATTGGTAAATATTTTTTATTTACATTAAAAGATCGCATATGTTTTCCCAATTACTGAATTCAGCTTTACTGTTCCCCAAAAACGGGAATCCCATGAGTGATCGGTTTGCCCAATTAGGAAAACTTCGCCTTCAGGAATTATCAATTCTTTTTCAATCAAAATGGACGGAATATTGTATTTCTTCGAAATACGACGTGCATTAGCTTCAAAAAATTTGTCCCCGTTATAAACCCCATCCATTGTTACTTTAAGTTTGTCACCGCCCACACCGGCAACAATTTTTATGACTCGTTCATTTTCTGGGATAAAACGTACCGATTTCGGCATGTTAAATGCTATGAGTTCACCAGTTTTAATACTTTTATCCGAATGATCAATCATATAAAAATCAGCAGGCAGGCACCCATTCAATAAACCGTATCCAAATGTATAACGGGTGAAAAAGACACACATAACGAGAATCAGCAATAAAATATTAAGGGGGACATACCAATCCAGTATAAGCAGCCCTCTCTTTTTAGGTATGTAGTCGCTCATATTTTTCTCACTGGCACTGAAGAATATTTTTACTAGGCAGATGCACCTCTATCCAAGTAATTATTATCCATGTTTTTCAACGCTCGGAAGTCTGCAAACCAACCTAATATTCACCTATAAGAATGTTAATTCCTCAGCATGTATACGCAGCTTTGTTAGCGGCCATGAAAGATGCCTTTGGAGCAAAGTTACTTTCCGACATTAATTTTTCAAAGGTCCAATTATTGGGTATAAAAAAGCCGGGACATAATGTCCCGGCTTTATATTTAAAAATTAACTACTCACTGCT
>NZ_JBLVXX010000083.1:0-7138 GCF_048283985.1 Enterobacter cloacae complex sp. 6730903
TTATGGAGCCACGGTTGATGAGGGCTTTATTGTAGGTGGGCCAGTTGGTGATTTTGAACTTTTGCTTTGCCACGGAACGGTCTGCGTTGTCGGGAAGATACGTGATCTGATCCTTCAACTCAGCAAAAGTTCGATTTATTCAACTAAACCATAAAAAGTGTATGGAAATATAGTGGCCAATCTACTAAAGTCTTTTTCGTTAACAGTGGCATAAATCAGCATCGCCTGATGTTTCTGGTTCTATGCGAATTCACAGTGTGCTCATTGATTCGTAATTCACTCTGACAAGGAAATGGCAATGAAAAAGGTTCTTCTTTCTGCAGCAATGGCAACCGCGTTTTTTGGCATGACTGCTGCCCATGCAGCTGATACCAATGTTGGCGGCGGCCAGGTTAATTTCTTCGGTAAAGTTACCGATGTATCCTGTACTGTTTCCGTTAACGGCCAGGGCAGCGATGCGAACGTTTACCTGTCTCCGGTAACCCTGACTGAAGTTAAAGCGGCAGCAGCGGATACTTACCTGAAACCGAAATCTTTCACCATTGACGTCTCTAACTGCCAGGCTGCTGATGGCACTAAACAGGATGACGTAAGCAAACTGGGCGTGAACTGGACCGGCGGTAACCTGCTGGCTGGCGCAACCAGCAAACAACAGGGCTACCTGGCGAACACCGAAGCTTCCGGTGCTCAGAACATCCAGCTGGTGCTGTCTACTGACAACGCTACCGCGCTGACCAACAAAATCATCCCGGGTGACAGCACTCAGCCGAAAGCGAAAGGCGACGCTTCCGCTGTAGCCGATGGCGCGCGTTTCACCTACTACGTAGGCTACGCCACCAGCGCGCCGACCACGGTAACCACCGGTGTGGTTAACAGCTACGCGACTTACGAAATTACTTACCAGTAATTCCGTCAGAAAATAAAACTGCCCCGCTCCGGGGCAGTTAATAACAATAATAAAGCGGCGATGTCCGCCGCTTGTATTTTTATTCTGAGGTCAGCATGAAGCGTATTGCCCTTTTTTTCTGTTTCATTTTTAGTTTTGCGGCCCATGCCAACAATATTATTGTTAACGGTACCCGCTTTATTTATCCAGGAAATGAAAAAGAAATAACGGTACAGCTTTCAAATAACGCCGACCGTCCGGCGCTGGCGCAGGCCTGGCTGGATAACGGCGATGCCGATGCCACACCGGATACCATTACCACCCCGTTTATTATCACCCCGCCGATTTCGCGCGTTGACGCCAAGAGCGGCCAGACGCTGCGTATTAAGCTCGGCAGCAGCGCCGGTCTGGCGAAAGATAAAGAGACGCTGTGGTGGCTGAATCTGCTGGAAATTCCGCCGGTGGTGGCCAATCAGAAAAATGAAGGCCAGAACGTGCTGCAGCTGGCGATCCGTTCGCGCTTTAAATTTATTTATCGTCCTGCCGGACTGGGCAACCGCGATGCGGCGGCCGAGAAGCTGACCCTGACCGCCAGCGGCAGTAGTCTCGCCATCAACAACCCGACGCCGTTCTACATTACCGTCAGCCGTATTTCCCGCGACGGCGGTAAAGCCCTGAACAGCAAAACCGTGATGCTGGCGCCGCAGTCCAGCCAGACGGTGGCGCTCTCCTCCGCCGTCAACCGCGGCGAAACCCTGACCGTTAACAACATTAATGACTATGGCGCCGATGTCGCAGTGAAAGTGGCCGTTAAATAAGGGAAAAGCTAATGAAGCAGAGGTCATTCTGCCCGGGAAGATTAAGCACCGCGATCGCCATCGCGCTGTGCTGCTTTCCGCCATTTTCCAGCGGACAGGAAAACCCGGGAACGGTATATCAGTTTAACGACGGCTTTATTGTCGGCAGTCGCGAAAAGGTCGATCTGTCGCGCTTTTCGACCAGCGCGATTACCGAAGGCACTTACTCCCTTGACGTCTACACCAACGACGAGTGGAAAGGGCGCTACGATTTACGCATCGCGCGCGATAAAGATGGTCGGCTGGGCGTCTGCTACACCAAAGCGATGCTGGCCCAATATGGCATCGCGGCGGAAAAGCTCAATCCGCAGCTGAGCGAGCAGGAGGGCTACTGCGGTAGCCTCAAATCCTGGCGCAACGAAGAAAACGTCAAAGACAACCTGGTCCAGTCCTCCCTGCGGTTGAACATTTCGGTACCGCAGATCTATGAAGATCAACGCCTGAAAAACTATGTCAGCCCGGAGTTCTGGGACAAAGGTATTACCGCGCTCAATCTTGGCTGGATGGCGAACGCCTGGAACAGCCATACCTCTTCGGTAGGCGGGTCGGATAACAGCAGCGCCTATCTGGGCGTCAACGCCGGTCTGTCGTGGGACGGCTGGCTGCTGAAGCACATCGGCAACCTGAACTGGCAGCAGCAGCAGGGTAAAGCGCACTGGAACAGCAACCAGACCTATCTCCAGCGCCCTATCCCACAGCTCAACTCCATCGTCAGCGGCGGGCAGATTTTCACCAATGGTGAATTTTTCGACACTATCGGTCTGCGCGGGGTTAATCTTTCCACCGATGACAATATGTTCCCGGACGGCATGCGCTCGTATGCTCCGGAAATTCGCGGCGTGGCGCAGAGCAACGCCCTCGTCACCGTGCGCCAGGGCAGCAATATTATCTATCAGACCACCGTTCCGCCCGGACCGTTTACCCTGCAGGATGTCTATCCTTCCGGCTATGGCAGCGATCTTGAGGTCTCGGTGAAAGAAGCGGATGGCTCGGTAGAAGTGTTTAGCGTGCCTTACGCTTCCGTCGCCCAGCTGCTGCGTCCGGGCATGACCCGCTACGCGCTCTCCGCCGGTAAAGTGGACGACAGCGCGCTGCGCAACAAGCCGATGCTCTATCAGGCGACCTGGCAGCACGGGATCAACAATCTGTTGACCGGCTACACCGGGGTCACCGGTTTTGACGACTATCAGGCCTTCCTGGTGGGGACAGGGATGAACACCGGCATCGGCGCGCTCTCTTTTGACGTCACCCATTCGCGGTTGAAGAGCGATGCCCATGATGACTCGGGTCAGAGCTATCGCGCGACCTTTAACCGCATGTTTACCGATACCCAGACCAGCATCGTGCTGGCGGCGTATCGCTACTCGACGAAAGGTTATTACAACCTCAACGACGCGCTGTACGCCGTCGATCAGGAAAAAAATAGTCGCAGCAACTACGCCCTGTGGCGGCAAAAAAACGGCATGACCTTCACGGTGAACCAGAACCTGCCGGACGGCTGGGGCGGGTTTTATCTCAGCGGCCGTATCTCCGATTACTGGAACCGCTCCGGGACCGAGAAGCAGTATCAGGTCAGCTACAACAATTCATTTGGTCGTCTCTCCTGGTCGGCGAGCGCGCAGCGCGTCTATACGCCAGACAGCTCCGGTCATCGTCGCGACGATCGTATTTCACTCAACTTCAGCTACCCGCTGTGGTTTGGCGATAACCGCACCGCCAACCTGACGTCGAACACCTCGTTCAATAACTCGCGCTTTGCCAGCTCGCAGATTGGTATCAACGGTTCGCTGGACAGTGAAAACAACCTTAACTACGGCGTGTCGACCACCACCGCCACCGGCGGTCAGCATGATGTGGCGCTCAACGGCAGCTACCGTACGCCATGGACCACCCTCAACGGCAGCTACAGCCAGGGCGAAGGCTATCGTCAGAGCGGCATTGGCGCCAGCGGGACGATGATCGCCCACAGCGGCGGCGTGGTGCTCTCACCGGAAAGCGGCTCGACGATGGCCCTGATTGAAGCCAAAGACGCGGCCGGGGCGATGCTTCCGGGATCGCCGGGCACCCGTGTGGACAGCAATGGTTACGCCATCCTGCCGTATCTGCGCCCGTACCGGATTAACGCCGTGGAAATCGACCCGAAAGGCAGCCATGACGACGTGGCCTTCGATCGCACCGTGGCGCAGGTTGTGCCGTGGGAAGGCAGCGTGGTTAAGGTCGCGTTCGGCACTAAGGTGCAGAACAACCTCACCCTGCAGGCGCGCCAGGCGAACCACGAGCCGTTGCCGTTTGCGGCAAGTATTTTCTCCCCCGACGGCAAGGAGATCGGCGTTGTCGGCCAGGGCAGCATGATGTTTATCAGCGATGCGAACGCCAAACGCGCGATTGTGAAGTGGAGCGGCGGGCAGTGTTCGGTGGATCTGGGACAGCAAACAACAAAGGATAGCGTATGTCGCTGAGGAAATTACTAACGCTTTTTATCGTCTTAATGGCGCTGGGAACCACCTCGTCCTGGGCCTCCTGTACGCGTCTCTCATCGCCAACGGTGATGCTGGACATGGTGGTGGGCAGGGTGGTGGTGCCCTCGGATCTGCCGGTGGGCTCGGTGATCCTTACCCGCGACTGGACGATGAGCGCTCCCGGCGGGGCAAGCTATCGCTGTACTTCCGGCACCAACCGCTTTGCGGCGAAGATCGTGTCGCCAGGGGCCACGGACCTTGGAAATAAAATCTACTCCACCAACGTGCCGGGAATCGGCATGCGTTTCAGCCGCGGCGGCGCAACGGTAAATATCGTCTATCCCGACGTCTTTTCGTCCCAGGTATATAACACCACCAACTATTCCCTCGAAGGGTCGCGCTTTACGCTGGAGATTATCAAAACCGCGGCAACCACCGGCAGCGGCACCCTGGCGGCGGGTAAGTACACCTCCTACGACTGGGAGAGCGGCAGTAACCCGATCCTCGAAACCTATCTGAGCGCCAACGCCATCACCGTGGTCTCGCCCTCCTGTTCAGTGCTGAGCGGGAAAAATATGAATGTCGATGTGGGTTCCATCCGGCGCACCGACCTGAAAGGGGTCGGCACCACCGCCGGCGGGAAGGATTTTAATATCGACCTGCAGTGCAGCGGCGGCCTGAGTGAAACGGGATATGCCAACATTAGCACCTCGTTCTCCGGTACCCTGGCCACCAGCACTACCGCTACCATGGGCGCCTTGCTGAATGAAAAAGCCGGCAGCGGGATGGCGAAAGGCATTGGCATCCAGGTGCTGAAGGATGGCTCCCCGCTGCAGTTTAATAAGAAATACACCGTCGTCCGCTTGAATAATCAGGAGACCCGCTACATCACCATACCGCTGCACGCGCGTTTTTATCAGTATGGCCCGACGACCAGCACCGGCGAGGTGGAGTCGCATATGATCTTTAACCTGACGTACGATTAATACGGGAGGGGGAATGAAGGGATTGCCGAAAAACACTATCGCGTGGCTGCTATTTTGCGGCAGCCTCGCCGCCCCCTCGGCGTGGGGTTTTGAGACCAATTACGATCGCGGACGGGTCGATTTTGCCGGGCGGGTGACGGATATTTCCTGTAGCGTCGCGCTAAACGGCGGCCAGCATGCCGGCAGCGGTAATGTCTGGCTGGCGCCGGTCAGCCTGGCGGAAGTCCACGATCGCGGGGCCGGGGCGTTTATGAAGCCGCAGCCTTTTACCCTGGCGCTGTCAAACTGCCAGCTACGTCATGATGGTGGAGCAGCTTCGCAGGATGAGGTGCGTCGGGTCAGCGTGCGCTGGGTCGATGGTTTTTTACTGACGGCGGTCGGTAACGAAAACGCCGGGTATCTGGCCAATACCTTGCCGGATGGAGCGCAGAATATTTATCTGGCCCTATCGACTAACGATAATAATACGCTGGATAAGAGTAATAAAATTGTCCCGGCGGACCCGCAGCAAAATCAGGTGCGTTTGCAGGAAAGCGCGGTCAGCGGCGGCCTGTTCACCTATTACGTTGGCTATGTTTCGCCAACGCCGAAAAGCGCCACCAGCGGGCCGATTACCAGCTGGGCAACGTGGGAATTAGTTTATAATTAAGTGACGTTAAAAAGCCGGGAATTCCCGGCTTTTTTTACATGGCAATATCATCGGCGACCAGTTGTTCAATACTGACTTCCCGCCAGTAATGTCCCTGGATAGCAAACCACTCCATTCCCTGCAGCCATTCTTTATGGGCTTCGCTTTCGACACCTTCAATAATCACATTATGATGGTTGCGCGATAAAAAGGTCACCAGCGCATCCATCAGCTGGCGGCCGGACTCTTTGCGCATCAGGTGCCAGAAAAAATCCTTATCAATTTTCACATAGTCAAAGTGATAACCGCGAATAGCGTTAATTCCCGCGTAGCCGGAGCCGAAGTCGTCGAGCCACAGTGAGGTATCCTGTGAGCTCTGCCAGGCGGCAAGAGAATTATGCAGCAGATTCTCGGCGTTTTCGGTTACCTCGAAATGGACGCAGGTCAGGGCGGCGACTTTGGCTTTTATATCCTTCTGGCGCAACAGGTTCAGGATATGGTCATCAACGTTAATTGTTGCGGAAATATGGTTACGTAAAAACCAGGCTTTATGCTTTTCAATCAGTGCCAGTTGTTCGAGAAAAATACGTTCACGAACGGCGGCGGTAGCATGGCGGAAAAAATCTTCGGGGGAAATAGAAAGATTATCAAAGCGGCTTAAGCATTCCACCGCGACCAGAGTACCTTGTGGGGAAAACATTTTCTGAAAGACGTAGCGTACAGCGATATCATTACGAGATAAAATGTTGTCTTCGAATATTTTAGTGTTCATTATCCCTCTTCACGAGGTAAGTCAAACAATAGGCAGAGGATACATTAATTATAGGCTACCTGATGATTAATGGGAATGGCGGGAAATGTAAATCAACAGCGAATAAGTACGCTTTATCCGCTACTGATTTACCGGGAGAACATTTAGCATTGATGGAGAGCGGCAATACGCTGATTCATAGTGCGGGAATTAGGTGATGCTGCCAACTTACTGATTTAGTGTATGATGGTGTTTTTGAGGTGCTCCAGTGGCTTCTGTTTATATCAGCTGTCCCTCCTGTTCAGTTACTGACGGGGTGGTGCGTAATGGCAAAAGCACTGCCGGACATCAGCGCTATCTCTGCTCTCACTGCCGTAAAACATGGCAACTGCAGTTCACTTACACCGCTTCTCAGCCCGGTACGCACCAGAAAATCATTGATATGGCCATGAAGGGGTCGTCTCAGAAAACGGAATCTATGGTCACTCCCGTTTTTGCAACACCGATTTTGACGATAAATTGGCTTGCTTGAATCTATCCGGCGTCTGAATGGGATTTTATTCCCGCGCCT
>NZ_JBLVXX010000084.1:0-7133 GCF_048283985.1 Enterobacter cloacae complex sp. 6730903
GATTCACGACTTCAAGGCGCTTTTCGAAGGGGTATTTTGGCTTTGACATATCAGGGACTATTCCATTTCATCGTCCAACAAAATGGGTGCAGTACAGGTTAATTGAAAAATTACTCGGGGCTTTCTGCTTTTACCACAGTCAAACAGTGTTACCGCTGGCTGGGGCAAAAGCCTCCAGCACCAGCGTTATTATACCACCCTGCCCTGATCAGCCAAACACCCCGCCTACATAAATTACTGATTTTTCATTTATTTGACATGATTCACTTCCGGTTGTCGGCGAAAGTCATTTTATACTAAAGAAAAGGGTAACGGGCAGCTGCTGGGTCGGAACATACAGTGCAGTTCCTGCCCGTTTAATTTCCGGATGCAATGGTAGGATCAGGAGGCACTGCTTCCGTTGATTAGGGAAATCTTATGTGCCTGAATACGGCTGTATTCGAGATGGGATGCAATATTACAGATGCGCTCCAGTCGATCATGCAGCCTCGTGTAGGTCAGTCGATGAATACCGGACATTTCATCAAGTAGCCAGCGCTTGATGTAAGGGTTACAGGAAAGCCGGGCAAGATCGTCGTCATCCACTTCGTCAAAGAACCAGTACTGCTCCATCGGGACTACCTGAAATATCCACGGCCGGGGATAGTCCCCTGTGACAACCAAAAACCATGCAAGAAAGCATAGACACAGCTCAACGACCATAAGCATCGAAAATTGCGAATAACTTAGACCGGGCACATAGGGTGAACTATCCGCAACATACCCCCTGAGCAATTCCGCCACAAGGTAGCCCAATAGCGTCAAGGCCAGCATCAGGGTCAGGATTAATCCCCCATTAAACGCTACCGAAGCCTTTTGAACCCGATCAGGTGCTGTCCGGCTGCGATAGTTGGTCACTACTCTTTCTACAAGTGCCCTTATGGCAGCCTGTTCTTTACTGACATCAGCTCCGGAAAAACCGGACGGGCTTTTATTTAATTCAGTCATACCCCACTCCTGTTATGTGCTCTACTTAACAAACACGTAGATCATACAGAGCTCACGGACGCACTCCTGCCAGATAAAGGAGGGAATTTGGCTGTAAGACGGTTAGCCAACAGTTCAGGTTATGCGTGGGATCCGCCCAGTCAGAAAGGATTCCGTTAATAACAGGCAAGGTTAAAGGCAGATGGACGGTGAAATTGTGGGTGCTAAAAGGGGGTATTACTCTTTTTCCTGCATAGCGGTTTTTTCAGCCCGGGTGGCCAGACGAACATTTCCGAAAGGCTCACGGACAAGCAGTGGCTTCTCCTTCTTCCAGCCCCTGATAGCCGTTTCTCCAAACCGACGTGGTGCATTGCCGTTCCAGCGAGCAATCACATGGTTATCATGAATTTCAATAATGACAACGGGGTGGACAATGACCGTTGAAATGGTGGTATTTCCCATTTTGGTACGGGTTACAGACCAAACCTGCATCCCGGATTCCAGCTGGCTGATTTTCATATTATATCCTTAAGCCATCACGAACTGCGCCACAAACAATTAATGTGGCGCAATTTACCATAAACAATAAACATCAGATACCCGTGAAAAGATTTCCCTTTATTTTAAAATTCTTCTGGAGAAAAAATGATATTTCCAGAAGAGGTCAGCGAAATTCAGAAACGGCCATCACAATGGTGCTGCGCTGACGCTGGCGTTCTGCCTTGCGCTGCCTGCGGCGATAGATCTGTTTTGCGCTGACGTAAGGGCAGTCCTCACGGGTATACCAGCAGCAGCCGCAAGGTTCGGGCCGGGGTTTTCCGGCAAGTCCAAATGGTTTCATCAAGTCACCTTTTTAATGTTTTTAATGGAAAGATACTTACCTAACCCATTGTTTTATAGGAAATAACGTTGTTGCATAAACAGATACAGATAACCCTCAGGAGAAAACATGCAAAGGTTATCAGTGATAACCGCGTCCAGATACCGAGTGTCAGTCTGTAAACGTTTTATCACCAGAAAATGTGCTGCCGCAGCCTTAATGCCAGAACTACCGTTTACAACATTATGTATACCCGCTTTGAATAACGAACGAGCATGAATTACCTTTTCCCGGGCCGCTTCGATCTCAGCATTAATAACGCATTGCCGCGCCTGGATGACTGCCTCTCCGGTTAAATCGCGGAAATTCATTAGAGATGTGATCATGATTGACTCTCCAGATTATGTGGAATCATTATAACAACTGGCACCACGCCACAAATAACCTGAGATAAATTCTTTGAAATATTCCTATATATAAGGAATTACAGTCGGAAAAGAAACAATGAAATAGCGCCGACCGCTTAAAATCGATAAATTAAAATGGACGGCACTGGAATGAAAAACTGAAAGTAGTAAGACCGTAATTATCCTTCACGGATGTAAGCTTTAAAAGAGGAGTACTGGCAAAGCTTTGCCAAGTACTTCGGCGGTTGTGTCTACGATTTTACGGATGTCATCGATCTGCGAAGGCTTATTCAACACCACCGTAAAAAGCTCTCCTTCGTTATCAGCCTGCTCGCAGTTTCCGTATCGGCTCCCGTCGTACAGCTGCACAATACGTGACATAGAAGACTTTGTTTGTTTCATGGCTTTGCACCTGCTTTTAGGCAGTTTGGTTACTGGTTATCAGAAGCTGGTTTCATGCGCTTCCGGCTGGGACACGAACTGGTATTTGACGCCGCCAGGCACACCTACTGCTTCGGCAATAGAGTCGCAAAGCCGCGATAAATCATTTAGTGTCATCGGATATTCAATATCTACTGAATATAAAGCACCTGCATTTTCAGCATCTTCGATGTTTTTATACTGGGCACTAAATATAGCAATGGTCTGAATTTCGTGGTTATGCATGAACCGGTCCTTATTAAATTATAAAAGCCACCCGAGAGTGGCCTGAGTGGAAACTTAAATCTGTGAAGTATATTTGAGAGATTTTTTGCGATCCAGATGCCGGGCAACAATGGTTCCGATAACAAGTAGCGTGATGACCGCACTGAAGAAGGTGCTGTCAGGGACGCCCTGGAAAAAATCACTGAAACTGTAAACAATAAAAATCAATGCGCAAAAATAGAAAACGATACGAACATAAGGGGTAAAAAACATTTTCATCGGTTGCCTTCCATTCAGGGAGAATTCTCAGTAATTACATCACACCTGAAGAGAAACTATTTTCGTATAAATGAGCATTTTCGACATATCAGAGGGGGGTTTTACTCATAAATGAGGTAGTAAGGGTCACACTTGAGATGAAAGTTACTTTCCTGGCTGCGAACGAACTATCTCAAATGTTAGAGGTGTGCGTTCGCCTTAAGAGCTTCATGCCCTGAGGAGCTCAACTTGAGCCGATAGTATAAACCTGGCTCCAGATGCCTTACTGGCTGGCATAACTCCACGAGGCCCAGCCGGAACAGGACCGGAGAGCTCCTGCACGTCACATCATCAGGATTCCCCATAAACGTACGCCGTTCTCTGGCCCGTCTGAAATTGCCAGAGATATCATAGATCGTGCCGGATGCCATCCGTCTTAACACGTAAATCTGCGCCCTTGTAAGCTTCTGGGCGGAACTGCTTAAACCTGACATACCTTCCCGGCCTTATATAAAACAATCCGCCAGCAGCTCGACTGGCGGACAATGTTTGACTGGAAACAGCAAGGACATACTATTTGCTGACAAGTTTGATATTGGTTTCACTCATTCGAAGTCGAAACTCCTGAAAACCCTGCTCTACCGCTAACTCCAGCCACTCAACGGGAATGGTATAGCTACAATCAGACCCACCCAAAGCGGCATCACAAGCGTAATCCCAGTCCTCATCCAGTTTTGGATTCATCCCCTGGGCGTAAGCCACAGTATCGCGGGATGCGGGAGAGCCCTCAAGCTCAGCATTAGTGATCAGGTATACACCATGACTGTGCGCGAGAAGCACTTTTGGCACCAGATGTGTGCTGGCAATTTTTGAGGATGAGGGAAAGAAAACCCTACCAGCTTTACGCGCCTCTTCTTCAGTCTGTCCCTCAGCGTTAAGGAGGGCTCCCCCCGGATAGCATGCCGGGTCATAGATCTGATCTGGGGTGACCGAAAACGTTTTTGCGGTGCGAATTTCTTCGATCAGTTTATTGATATCTGCCATTTCAAATACGAGAGTGGTCACAGGCTTACTCTCCCTCTTCAGTGGACAACATCAGATACTTTGTTGCCAGCAGAAGCTCTCCCACATCCTTGAGGGACAATTCAGCTTTGCCTTCTACGGCAAGCTGCAAGCGCTGTCGAATTGCATGAACAGAATCTGAAGATAAAGATGCCATTTTGCGCAAAACGGCATTAGCCTTTTCTACAGCAGGATACAGAATTTCTGAGTTGGTATTATCTTCGTCATTATCAAAGATAATTTCAGAATCCATATTGATGTTATCTTCAAGCCAGCTTGAAAGCACTTCAAGTAATGACATCACCTTTTCAATTTGCATATCGCCTCCTCTGTTAACATGAAACAAATATAACAAAGTGGCTTACCCGGCTAATAACCTGAGCAGAAAGTTTTCGAACTTAGTTTGAAAACAAGTTTTCTGCTCAGGTTAATGTTAAAGTCGCTGGGTAAAAGATAAAAGGCACTGAAGATGATTTAAGCATCAAACAGACTAAATAGGATTCCGTCTTTTATAACGCTTTTAAAATAGAATGAATGAAATATAAATTTTGCGTTTAAGAATGAACGCTGTAGAGGATGATTTATCCTGTGATATGCAGTTTGTGGCCTTTAAAAAGGCTTTATTATGGACTTGAATTGCAAAGAGAGCACCGACATTTTTCTGGGGGCTCCCGCAGAGAAAAAGCTGTGAGGTTATGAAGACGTATAGGAGGTATTCGGCGAAATACTGTATGGCCACAGGAGAGCTTCAGCACCCATATCCTGCCGCCTCGCTCGCCTGTGGTGATTTCAATATGTTCTACGTCATACCACGTAGTTGTATTTCTCACTTTGTTTATGCTTCCTGACACCGCGTGAACGCAATCTTCGTCTGGATGCGTTCATAGATGGAAAACTGCCTTTCAATGGAATCGGCATTAGACAGTAATTCATGAAGCTCAGCAGAATCTGTATCAGGAACGATAGCGACAGAAACTCCATATTTACGCCCAGTTCTGATCAGGTGCGCAAGTTTTTCCTTCTCTGATTCTGTGAGCATTGCCAGATCCCTTCCGGATACCTGCTCGATAAATGGACCAAGGTTTTTCGGAAAAAAGGGTTCGGCATCAGAATTATGTACCGGGAGCGTTTGCGGCTTATCGAAGCTATTGGACATGAAAAGAACCTTTATAGTTAGAGAGGTGGAGACTGAATGCGTAGCCCATTAAAATTAGTAGTGCCACACTCGAATGCTAATCATACTTTATGATGGCTATGGTAGGAATGGCCGTCAACTTAAACCGCCAGAAGCGAGCCATTCACCGTTAAAGTAACTTTCCCGTATGATGTTCTTTTTATGGAATGAGTTGTTCACACTCCTCTTTAAGAGCCGCCCTGGAACGAGATCGACAGACTTTGCTTAATGAAGAGCGTAATTGATGTTCATCAACCCCATCAGCGACAAACTGACCAATTTTCTTTTCAAGACGCTGCATTGCCTCATAAAGCTTGGCATCAGTATTATTTTTAAGAAACCTCAGTATATAATCAGCAATAATTTGAACAGGAGTAAAGTTACACATCATGTATCCTTAATAAGTTGTGTAAAAATAAAACCATAAAAAACATAATCAGAAGTAGATTATTATACTTGAGTAAGCTTTTCAGCTAACAAGCTGGAGAAGCAGATTCCGGTAAATTACTACATATTTGATAAAAGTTACTGAATAAAAAAGCCCAGCGTACCGGGCTTTCATTCAATTTGATTCTAAGAATCTGACTCGCCGCCTGATTTTTATACCAAGAAGAGCGAACAAAACGCCAACGAATGCGACGGGACTACCTACTTTAAGACAATTAACCGACGCTTTTGAAAAGGTATGTGATTTAGACATACGTTTTTGCTCATAACGAATCGCAAGTGGTGAGACGGATTTATCTAAAGCTGTCTTTTCCAATGCATAACGAACTTTCACGGGAATATTTGACTGTAATACACCAGACATATACGCCCTAACAACATTCTGTGTTAACTTCACATCTGGCTTGCCGAGTTTTATATGTAGTTGCGCCTTTAAATAGTTTACAGATACCTCTTCGCCTGAGGGCCAATTACTATCATTTAAATATGCGACAAGTTTATCGTATTTTTCATGTTTTACATATTTCTTGATAACCTTTACAGTCGAAGCTGAAGTGGCATCAGTCTCTTCCGAACCTAAAGCAGATGTAAAAACTGACAAGCCGATAAGAAAAGCGCCAGCAATTAGAAGCATCGGGAATATCTCACCTATTTCCTCCCCCTTTAAAATTTTAAAGGCAGTTGAAGAAACTACTAATAGCCCCATAATCCCTAATAGCAACTTAGAATATGTAGTTAGGAAGCCTCCAAATGCATCGCCAAAATCCGAAACCACTAACTTATCTTCACCTTCAGATGAATTGAAGAATGACAAGGGCACATCAATATCAAAGTCCAGAACTGAAGGTGAGAGGTGTAATGACAGCAACCACAAGCAAAGACCAAAAATCATTATCAGCAGGCCCGCACCAAATATCGCGAAACCTGAATTTCTAATCTTTATAGACCGGTGAAAAAGAAATGACAGTTCACGGGAAAAATCGTCACTACTCTTAAGGTTACGCACCATGATCTACCCCTTTTTGTGTCAGTCGGGTGCGCAAATTCTCACGCATGGCAAGAACCTGTTTTTCTGTTTCCCTGAGCTTAATAGCCCCTTCTCTCTGGATTTTAACAACATCGCCAACCGTCTGGATAAGCGTATCCTGCACCTCTTTAAGGGTGCTTATATCAATAACCAGCCGTTGGTTTGCTTTCATAGTTTCTACTGCATTGCGATGCAGTAATTTTGCATTACTACGGAGTAACTCATTGTGGCACTGTTGCAAATAGTCGGTGGTGATAAACTTATCATCCCCTTTTGCTGATGGAGCTGCACATGAACCCATTCAAAGGCCGGCATTTTCAGCGTGAC
>NZ_JBLVXX010000085.1:0-7082 GCF_048283985.1 Enterobacter cloacae complex sp. 6730903
CCTGAAATTAAAAGGTCTGAGTCCAATTGAATATCGAACCCAGACCTATGTGCCTCGTGTTTAACTGTCCAACTTTTTGGGGTCAGTACAACCCGAGGCTACCCCTCAACTACCAACAGGTTGAGAGTAGCCTCTTATTCTATTTTTCACAAGGAGTAAAAGGCATGACGCCATTAAAAACTACGTTAGGCATCGTCTTTATTATTTGCCTGACGATAGTGATCTTTACCTTTATTACTCGCGATAAGTTATGCGAGTTTTCAATAAAGAGTGAACATCAGGAGGTGGCGGCGAAATTAGCCTGTAACGCAGGCTAACCTCTTCGGGCGGAACGCGTGTTCCGCCCGGCTTGTGGGATGCTGAGGTCTTAACGCACCCGTTTTTTTCTTCTGTCACCGCGATTATACTGCGCGGCGTGTACCCAGATGATAAGAATCCATGAAAACCCTTTTTCTGATGTTGTTATTTTTAACCGCGTTTGCCCATGCCGATGAGATAGGCAGCCAGTATAAAAAGCAGGCTGAAGCGGGCGATGCGCGCGCGCAGTATTATCTTGCCGATACCTGGTTCAGTTCCGGCGACAGCGCGCAGGCGGCGCTGTGGGCGGAAAAAGCGGCAAAAGGCGGTGATGTCGACGCCATGGCGCTGCTGTCGCAA
This sequence comes from Enterobacter cloacae complex sp. 6730903, assembly GCF_048283985.1. Lineage (NCBI taxonomy): Bacteria > Pseudomonadati > Pseudomonadota > Gammaproteobacteria > Enterobacterales > Enterobacteriaceae > Enterobacter > Enterobacter cloacae complex sp. 6730903. The sequence goes on from NZ_JBLVXX010000085.1 coordinate 658, forward strand.
ATCCACTTTTCGCAGGGTGACTATGCGCAGGCTAAAGCCCTGGCCCAGCAGGCAAACATTGCGGGCAGCAAACGCGGCGCGATCATGCTGGCGCGGGTGCTGGTGAACACGCAGGCGGGCAAAACCGACTACCCGCAGGCCATCGCACTGCTGCAATCGGCAACCGAAGACATCGATAGCGACTCGGCGGTAGACGCGCAACAGCTGCTGGGGCTGATCTATGCCAACGGCGTTGAAGTTCCTCAGGATGACGTGCAGGCCGCGTCGTGGTTCAAGCGCAGTTCGGCTCTGTCCCGGACGGGCTATGCGGAGTACTGGGCAGGAATGCTGTTCAGGCAGGGTGAGAAAGGCTTTATCACACCGAATAAGCAGAAAGCGCTTTACTGGTTAAACCTGAGCTGTACCGAAGGGTTTGATACCGGGTGTGAAGAGTTTGATGCGTTGAGCGGGGAATAAGTTGTTGCCCGGTGGCGCTGCGCTTACCGGGCCTACGGCTTATGTAGGCCGGGTAAGGCGAAGCCGCCACCCGGCATTTTTACATCACTGGTCAGCCGTCTTATCAAAACGACCCAGCACCTCGCGTTCATACGCCAGCGCTTTTTTACGGTCGAACTTGTGTTCCCACTTGGAGATAACCAGCACCGCCAGGGCATTACCCACCACGTTCAGCGCGGTACGCGCCATGTCGAGGATTCGGTCCACACCGGCAATAAATGCAAGCCCTTCCAGCGGAATACCGACGCTGCCCAGCGTCGCCAGCAGCACCACGAAGGAGACGCCCGGCACGCCTGCGATGCCTTTGGACGTCACCATCAGCGTCAGAACCAGCACGATCTCCTGCCACAGCGACAGGTCAATGCCGTACAGCTGCGCAATAAAGATCGCCGCAATACTCTGATACAGCGTCGAACCATCCAGGTTAAAGGAGTAACCCGTTGGCACTACGAAGCTGGTAATGGACGCCGGCGCACCGTAGGCCTCCATCTTCTCAATGATACGCGGCAGTACGCTCTCGGAGCTTGCCGTGGAGTACGCCAGAATCAGCTCATCCTTCAGGATGCGGATCAGGATCCAGATGCTCAGGCCGCACAGCCGCGCCACAATGCCCAGCACCACCAGCGCGAAGAACAGAATCGCGAAGTGCACCAGAATCACCAGCTTCGCCAGCGGCCACAGGGAGGCAAAGCCGAAGTTCGCCACGGTCACTGCAATCAGCGCGAATACCCCGACCGGCGCATAGCGCATCACCATATGGGTGACTTTGAACATGGTTTCGGAGATAGATCGGAACACGGTCACCAGCGGTTCACGGTGCGTCGCGGGCAGGGAAGAAAGTCCCAGACCAAACAGCACCGAGAAGAAGATGATCGGCAGCATTTCGCCCTTCGCCATGGATGCGATAATGTTGGTCGGCACCAGCGACAGGATAGTCCCCATCAGCCCATGCGAATGGCTCTGCACATCGGCGGTTGTGCTTTGGTATTTCGAAATATCCACCGTCGCCAGCTGCGACATATCGATCCCGGCACCAGGCTGGAACACGTTCGCCAGGGTGATGCCAAGAACGATGGCAACCGTGGTGATCACTTCGAAATAGAGAATAGTTTTAACGCCGATGCGGCCTAACTGTTTCGCATCACCGACACCCGCGATACCGACCACCAGCGTCGAGATCACAATCGGCACAACAATCATCTTGATCAGATGAATAAAGATATCGCCCGCAGGGGAGAGAAGGTTCGCAATCAGCCACTCGCGGCTGTCGCTATGATAATGGAGGTAACTGCCCAGCAAGATGCCCAGCACAAGGGCCAGCAGGATCTGCCAGGCCAGGCTGACTTTCAAATTTTTCATAGAAACTGACTTCCTCAATGAAATCTCCGTACCATCAAAACTGCATGAATATGGAGACATACTGAAAGGGTATGAATTGTGTTGCGTTGGTTTATGGGATTTTTTAACGCGCCGTATGAGTATCATTTGCACGGCATGCTGCGCAAGCCTTAAAGAACAAGGCATTTCACTGCAAAAAGCGTCATTGACGGTAATTTATAGCAATTCGCATAAATAACCGTTTGTTATACAAAATATTTTCACTTCAAAAAAGTGAATAATTCTTCAGATGAATTATTTCTCTTCAAAGTTTCATTCGCTCAATTTTCATACTCTTCAGACATTGCGTGATCTGTCGCCCAAATACTAAACAAAGCTTGTAAAGCCCCTACTATTAACGTTTTTGCGACATATTATTAACATCTTACAAGGAGAAAAAAAGCCATGAGCCAAATACACAAACACGACATTCCCGCAAACATTGCGGACCGTTGCCTGATAAGCCCGGAGCAGTACCAGGAGAAATACCAGCAGTCCGTTTCCAGCCCTGACGCGTTCTGGGGTGAGCAGGGCCACATCCTCGACTGGATCAAACCTTATCAGAAGGTAAAGAACACCTCTTTCGCGCCGGGCAACGTCTCCATTAAATGGTATGAAGACGGCACGCTGAACCTGGCGGCAAACTGTCTGGACCGCCATCTTGCTGAACGCGGCAACGAAACGGCCATCATCTGGGAAGGCGACGATGCCTCTCAGAGCAAACACATCTCGTATAAAGAACTGCATCGCGACGTGTGCCGCTTTGCCAACGTGCTGCTGGCCCAGGGCATTAAAAAAGGCGATGTGGTGGCGATCTATATGCCAATGGTGCCGGAAGCCGCCGTGGCTATGCTGGCCTGCGCGCGCATCGGCGCGATCCACTCCGTGATCTTCGGCGGCTTCTCCCCTGAAGCGGTTGCCGGACGCATTGTTGACTCGAACTCGAAGCTGGTGATCACCGCTGACGAGGGCGTGCGCGCCGGGCGCGGTATCCCGCTGAAGAAAAACGTTGATGAAGCGCTGAAAAACCCGAACGTAAAATCCATCAACAACGTCATTGTCCTCAAGCGCACGGGCGGCAAAATCGACTGGCACGAGGGGCGCGACCTGTGGTGGAGCGATCTGATTGAAAACGCGAGCGACCAGCATCAGCCGGAAGAGATGAACGCGGAAGATCCGCTGTTTATCCTGTATACCTCCGGCTCCACCGGCAAGCCGAAAGGCGTGCTGCATACCACCGGCGGTTATCTGGTCTATGCAGCCACCACCTTTAAATACGTTTTCGACTATCATCCGGGCGACATCTACTGGTGTACCGCCGACGTGGGCTGGGTCACCGGTCACAGCTACCTGCTGTACGGCCCGCTGGCCTGCGGCGCAACGACGCTGATGTTTGAAGGCGTACCGAACTGGCCAACGCCGGCGCGTATGTGCCAGGTGGTTGATAAGCATCAGGTCAACATTCTCTACACCGCGCCAACGGCGATCCGTGCGCTGATGGCGGAAGGCGATAAAGCCATCGAAGGGACCGACCGCTCCTCCCTGCGCATCCTCGGCTCCGTGGGCGAGCCGATCAACCCGGAAGCCTGGGAGTGGTACTGGAAGAAAATCGGCAACGAGAAGTGCCCGGTGATGGATACCTGGTGGCAGACCGAAACCGGCGGCTTCATGATCACCCCGATGCCGGGCGCCACGCAGCTGAAAGCCGGTTCGGCCACCCGTCCGTTCTTCGGCGTGCAGCCTGCGCTGGTGGACAACGAAGGCAATCCGCAGGAAGGCGCTACCGAGGGCAACCTGGTGATCGTCGACTCCTGGCCTGGCCAGGCGCGTACCCTGTTCGGCGACCATGAGCGCTTCGAGCAGACCTACTTCTCGACCTTCAAAAACATGTACTTCAGCGGCGACGGCGCTCGCCGGGATGAAGACGGTTATTACTGGATCACCGGACGCGTGGACGACGTGCTGAACGTCTCCGGCCACCGTCTGGGCACGGCGGAAATTGAGTCTGCGCTGGTGTCGCATCCGAAAATTGCCGAAGCGGCGGTTGTCGGCATTCCTCACAACATCAAAGGCCAGGCGATCTACGCCTACGTCACCCTGAACCACGGCGAAGAGCCGTCGCCAGAGCTGTATACCGAGGTGCGCAACTGGGTGCGTAAAGAGATCGGCCCGCTTGCCACGCCGGACGTACTGCACTGGACCGACTCGCTGCCGAAAACCCGTTCCGGCAAGATTATGCGCCGTATCCTGCGCAAAATCGCGGCGGGCGACACCAGTAACCTCGGTGATACCTCAACGCTGGCCGATCCTGGCGTGGTGGACAAACTGCTCGAAGAGAAGCAGGCCATCGCAATGCCTTCCTAGTGTTTTCTCCCTCTCCCTGTGGGAGAGGGCCGGGGTGAGGGCATCAGACCGCACCTTTCTCCCCTCACCCTCTCCCCACAGGGGAGAGGGGATAAAAACAAACCAACCTTACTTCTGGAGACTCTGTGATGAATAACGATATTTGTCAGCAGATAGAGAATAGTGCGCACTACAGGGAGCTCGTCGAAAAACGGCAACGGTTTGCCTTCATCCTTTCCATCATCATGCTGATTATCTACGTCGGCTTTATTCTGCTGATCGCCTTTGCGCCGAACTGGCTGGGCACCCCGCTGCATGAGGGTACCAGCGTCACGCGCGGTATTCCGATTGGGATTGGCGTGATCATCATTTCGTTTGTGCTGACGGGTGTGTACGTCTGGCGCGCCAACGGTGAATTCGATCGTCTTAACAGAGAAGTTCTGCGCGAGGTAAAAGCATCATGAAGCGAGTCCTGACGGCGCTAGCCGCCACACTTCCCTTTGCTGCCCATGCAGCAGATGCCATTACCGGCGAGGTTCAGCGCCAGCCAACCAACTGGCAGGCGATTATCATGTTCCTGATTTTCGTGGTGCTGACGCTGTACATCACTTACTGGGCGTCGAAACGCGTACGCTCCCGTAACGATTACTACACCGCGGGCGGCAATATTACCGGCTTCCAGAACGGGCTGGCGATCGCGGGGGACTTTATGTCCGCCGCCTCGTTCCTTGGGATCTCCGCGCTGGTGTATACCTCAGGGTATGATGGCCTGATCTACTCCCTCGGGTTCCTCGTCGGCTGGCCAATCATTCTGTTCCTGATTGCCGAGCGCCTGCGTAACCTGGGGCGCTATACCTTTGCTGACGTCGCCTCCTATCGCCTGAAGCAGGGGCCGATTCGCTCCCTCTCCGCCTGCGGTTCGCTGGTGGTAGTGGCGCTCTATCTGATCGCCCAGATGGTCGGCGCAGGCAAACTGATCGAGCTGCTGTTCGGCCTGAACTACCACGTCGCGGTGGTGCTGGTCGGCGTGCTGATGGTGATGTATGTCCTGTTCGGCGGCATGCTGGCCACCACCTGGGTACAGATCATCAAAGCGGTACTGCTGCTGTTCGGCGCCAGCTTTATGGCCTTTATGGTGATGAAGCACGTCGGGTTCAGCTTCAATAATCTGTTTACCGAAGCGATGGCGGTCCACCCGAAAGGGGAAGCGATCATGAGCCCGGGCGGGCTGGTGAAAGATCCGATATCCGCGCTCTCGCTCGGTCTCGGCCTGATGTTCGGTACCGCTGGCCTGCCGCATATCCTGATGCGTTTCTTCACGGTGTCAGATGCGCGTGAAGCGCGTAAAAGCGTGTTCTACGCCACCGGGTTTATGGGCTACTTCTACATTCTGACCTTTATCATCGGCTTCGGCGCAATCATGCTGGTGGGGGCAAACCCGGCGTTTAAAGACGCGGCGGGCGCGCTGATTGGCGGTAACAACATGGCGGCGGTGCACCTGGCCGACGCGGTGGGCGGCAACCTGTTCCTCGGCTTTATCTCTGCCGTGGCCTTTGCCACCATCCTCGCGGTGGTTGCAGGGCTGACGCTGGCCGGCGCGTCTGCGGTGTCGCATGACCTCTACGCCAACGTCATCCGCAAAGGCGCTAGCGAGCGCGATGAGCTGAAGGTCTCGAAAATCACCGTGCTGGTGCTGGGCGTTGTGGCGATTCTGTTAGGCATTCTGTTCGAGAAGCAGAACATCGCCTTTATGGTGGGGCTGGCCTTCTCGATTGCGGCAAGCTGTAACTTCCCGATCATTCTGCTCTCCATGTACTGGTCAAAACTGACCACCCGTGGGGCGATGATTGGCGGCTGGCTGGGCCTGCTGACGGCGGTGATTCTGATGATCCTCGGCCCGACCATCTGGGTGCAGATCCTCGGTCACGAAAGCGCTATCTTCCCGTATGAATATCCGGCGCTGTTCTCCATCGCCGTGGCGTTTATCGGGATCTGGATCTTCTCTGCCACCGATAATTCACCGGAGGGTAACCTGGAGCGTGAGAAATTCCGCGCCCAGTTTATCCGCTCGCAAACCGGCCTGGGCGTTGAGCAGGGCCGCGCGCACTAAGCCTTTTCTCCCCGGACGCTCTGGCCGGGGAGCTTAAAACATCACCCACGCCACCAGCGGCGCAATCAGCACCATCGTGACGCCCGAAAGCATCATCACC
>NZ_JBLVXX010000086.1:0-6578 GCF_048283985.1 Enterobacter cloacae complex sp. 6730903
TGCCCATGAAGCAACCAGGCAATGGCTGTAATTATGACGACGCCGAGTCCCGACCAGACTGCATAAGCAACACCGACAGGGATGGATTTCAGAACCAGAGAAAGAAAATAAAATGCGATGCCATAACCGATTATGACAACGGCGGAAGGGGCAAGCTTAGTAAAGCCCTCGCTAGATTTTAATGCGGATGTTGCGATTACTTCGCCAACTATTGCGATAACAAGAAAAAGCCAGCCTTTCATGATATATCTCCCAATTTGTGTAGGGCTTATTATGCACGCTTAAAAATAATAAAAGCAGACTTGACCTGATAGTTTGGCTGTGAGCAATTATGTGCTTAGTGCATCTAACGCGCTGATCACCGGCGGTTGAAAACCGTCCGGTGGATTGGCAGGTTATGCTCCTTCATTTCATTTCTGGTTTCCTATAGGGCAACCAGGCTGTCCTTGCCGGCGCTGGGAACGCAGACGATGGCATCAAATGCCTCGCTCAAATTCGTTTCTACAGAGGCGCTTTGGGACCGCATTCGCTTTGCTTCCATGGGGTCATCTGTCAATGTCAGGCATGAATCCTCCTTACCACAGGCATCGATGACATACTGTTCCACACTATCCTCACGGATTGCATCGGCAGGCGTGGTCACAACAGAGAATCCAAGAGGACTGTCGGGCGATGGGAAATGCATTTCCGGCACGGTGAGTCCAAGATGGGTGAATGCAATCGCACGGTAATCCCCCTCCTCCCTCTCTGCGAGATGCTGTCCCATGGGAACAGCCGTAAGCTCGCCTGAAAAGGAAACTGGAGTTTTTTGTAAATGATTGTTGTGCGCCAGCAGAATTATCCTTACATCCGGATTCGCTCGAACCATTCCATCCACCACGCCCGCCATATACGAGTCACGTACGGAAGTATCTCCCTCAAGAGAGGTACCATCGAAGAAAGCTTTCATTACACGCAAGGTTTCCAACGTATACTCTATCGACTCTATTCGATCAGAGGCTTTTCGGAAAAAATCGCTGTTGACGTGATTTTTCAGGACAGGGGCAAGCGACGCCAAACGGAGCTTCAATCTGGTTACCCCTGAGATAGCTTTCTCCTGCTGAGCCGTTTCCAACTCCCCCCATTTTGCCGATGAAATAACCGCCGACTGGCCATCAATGGACGTCAACAACTGAGTCAGCGCATCAACGTGGGGTTTCATGAGGTGGTCGATGACCTGGATAATTTCGGCCAATTGCGTTAGGTCGTCCCTTGGATTCAAGGTGTTGGGTAAATCGATTCCGACTAACTGCAGTTTTCTTCCTGATTCGCGTAGATATGATTTAACCCAAATCAGCACTGAGCCATACAAAGAAAAGGTCAGGGTATCCGAAAATCGCTCAAGTTCATGAGCACCGGCTGTTGAGTTGAGCCATTCAGATAGCCGGGATGCCTGAATCGCCCCACATTCCAAACCAATCGCATTAAGCATGCTTCCTCCACAATGGAGAGGCCCAGTTACAGGACGTTGCATAACTGCCAGCCGCGACCATTGAGGTCGCGGCATTTCTCTCATGACCGCTTTTGGCGCAATCCGAGCGATCTACTCGGCAGCTGTCGGCCCTTGGGGTCTTGTTTAGGGAACTGGCTCAGATGTTCGTGAGTGATCTTCCAGACATTCGCTTCTCTACGAAGGATAGTTGTTCCTCGCCCACCGCCTTCCAGAGCGCTACCATTTAAAATTGCCCTCCACCGGAAGTGATAGGTGCATCCGGCACAATCTTTCGACTGGGCAACCCACTCCAGGTTTTCTAACCAATAATTTTCAAGAGGAAATTTTTTCCAGGTTTCCTCAAAGGCTTGCCGTATCTGCTTCAGTCCACAAAATGATCCGTCATTGAACCAGAATATCGCATTTGGTGAAATTAACGGCACCAACTGATCGAAGTCGTGCATATTAATCAGTTTGCTCGACTTCACGCGGGATCCAGAACCAGGCGACATAGAGGGCCCGTAGGAAGAGAATCGTCAGCGCCGTTCCCACGACGATGCCGCCCATCATTGCGTAGGCACGATTGCCAGCATGAACTGGCAAAGCGCCGAAGTGCTTGCCAGCCTGGACACGTTTAACCTGACCGAGAGGTACGGTTGCGATGCGGAGATCATATTTGTTAATTAACGCGCTTGCTTAATTAACAATGGCCACGGGATTCTACTCGGAATCCCTTCAAGGCGAGGGGCGAAAATCGGCCCCAGGCGGCGAGTGGGCTAAGCAATTTGTGGCATCCGCGACGCGAATAAAGACCAGTGCGGTCATCGGCTACAGTCGGTTCCATGCGCCATGATGGCACTGCCGGCAGGCGACGTTAATCGATGATCTCGGCACCTTCTGCGTTCAGACGCGCCAGGCCCTCCTTCATTTCCCGCAGCCGCTGGGCCGTGTGTGCTTGCCACTTCGTCACTTCAGCAATTACGCGCAATGGATCGCGGGAGCGATAAGACAGGGTCGGGTTACCCGGGAACTTCTTATCCGTCAGGTTCGGATCCTCCTCGATGGCGCCGGTCGGTTCGACGACATAAATTCGTTCCGTTCCGCTGCCACCCGCCAATTCGGCGCCCCAGATCGCCGCATCGAGCGTGCCTGTAAAATACACCCACGACAGGGATTTCGCGTCTGTGAAATTCGATCGATAACCGACGGCGATCAGATCACCGGGTGCAAGAGCGGCTTTGGTTCCATGGAAGAACGACTGGGCAAACATGGTTGCGGTAGCAGACATAGAGTCCCCCTTGATGTTAAGCGCTTCTGTTCACAGTGTCGCGGGGCCCGTATTTTCGGCGGGGCGCACCCTGGATACATAGTCGTTGATAGGGTGCGGGCGAGCATCCCGCATGCCATGCGTCGGATCAGGGCGAGCCAAAGTGCCGTTGAAGATAGTCGACACCGAACGAAACGATATCCCGCGCTTCGAACAAGTAGCAGTGCGCCTGACCGACCAAGCCCTCCCGATGGCGTCGCAGCTCCACATAGGCATTGGTAATTGTCTCGACGGCGTCCGGCTCTCCTTCGATAGCGAAACAATCGAGAATGCCGTTGGAGTCGAAATCCTCGGCGCGTTTCCATCTCACTCCGCCGTCCTCGCTGCGGATCGGCATTTCGTAGCTCACGCGTCGCTTGTTCGGGATGCGGGCAATGGCCTCGGCGTAGTGCAGGACGGTAACGGAATCGAGCGGGGCTCCGAGCAACAGAACCTTTCCGGCACGCTCGACGAAACGCTCCAGCGGCGATCCAGGTCCGAAAGCCTGCCCAAGTTCGTGAGGCCGCGTCAGAGTGCCGGCCAGAGGCCCTACCGCGACCATCGAGGCATCCGGGTGCGCGCTGCGCCGGGCGCCGGGTGTCTGGAGGAGGAACCGGTTGAGCAGGCCGAAGCCGCGATACGTGCCTGATATGGCTGGATCGAACGGCGGCCATCGGTGGCGCAGTTCCGCATCCATCCGTGCGCCATTGAGCGTTTCTTCGTAAGGCGACCGGTCCCACGAGGCGTATCCCATCAAGCTTCCAGTGGGGCCGACGGCATCGAGCAGGGCAGACACTATCGATGCTGCGCCTCCATCGACGGGGCCGATCGCCTTCAGCGATGCGTGAACCATGACGAGAGCGCCGGATTGGACACCCAGCCGTGAAAGGTCCGCCGCAATTGTTTCCCTTGTGTTCATTCCGCTGCCATCCTCTATATCCTGCATTCCCCAAGTGGCGTGTCGTTTGAGGTGAAGATAGCCTGTATCCGAGCGCTAGACAAGGATTTTCTGCCGCAAGCGGCACCTGCGGTCGCGCAGACTGCTGGATCTGGACGGATCAGACCGCGAAGCCGCTGTTTCCTTGCCCAGGGGCGGCGTTTTTCAGCGCAGCGGACAGATCTGTCCAGCCGCTTTCGTTCAGTTTGAGCGTGGATCGCGATCATGCGCATAGCGGTGGCGCTCGCAATCGGCGGATAGCGGCGAGGATGGCGCGTACCATCGTGCCGGTGACAGCGACCTCGGCCAGCTGGAAGGTGATGGTGCGGGCGTGACGGACCACACGTGCCCCGATCTTGATCAGCTTCAGTTGCAGGCTGGTCAACGACCAGTCGGCCATGGCCTCGGGCAGCTCGATGCAGCGCAAGAAGGTGGCCAGGTTGTACGCCAGGGCGTGCAGTTGCAGCCGCACCTCATTGTCGCGGAACTTCCGGCACGACAGCCGCGTCCAGCGAAAGGCGTATTTGCCCTCTTTGATGTGCTGCTCGGCGGTGCCGCGCTGGTTGTAGAACCGCACCACCCAGTCCGGCTCCATCGGCAGGTTGGTGACGATGAAGCCGACACGCGGGAACAGTTCGCCCGGATGCCATTCGATCTTGGCGATCACCCGGCGTTCCTTGTCCCAGGACGCCGCCTGATACTCGAATTCCTCGAAGAACCGCTTGACCTTGGTCAGTGACGGCCGCCCGACAGGGCGCGTTAGCCGATGCGCGATCTTGTCCTTGAGGACCGCGTTTGCGGGCAGCCGGATGGCGTAGAAGAACCGCGCTTCTTCCAATCGCTCATAGATCGCCGGGATCGCGTAGGCAGCATCGGCCCGGAAGAACCTGCCACCAAGGTCGCGCTCCGCGTAGCGCGCAATTACGGGGTCGAGAACATCACGCCAGCCATCGGCGCTGTGGACGTTGCCATGGCGCAGGGCGCAGCGTTCCAGCATCCCGAACTGGTTGAACAGAAAGTTGGGGTGATAGCAGCTACAGTCGAAATGGCCATTCCAGGCGGACCCTTCCTGGTCGCCATGGGTCGGGCTGACCGAGCTGTCCATGTCCAGAACGATGTACTTCAGCCCGTTACGGTCATGGAACCGGTCGATCCATTGCCCGTTCAGGTCGGCCAGCGCGGCACGGTTCCCGGCCAGAGCCAGCGTCTCGGTCTCGAACCGTCCCATCTGCGATGCCGAGGCCGCTTGTGCATCGACCGCTCTGCCGCCGACAACTTGGCGCATGACCGGATCGCAGGCGAGACGGTTGGCGTCGTTGACATCCTCGTATCCGGCCAGCCGCCCAAAGACTGATTGCCGGAACAGGCCGTCGAGCCGATGGACCGTGTTCTTGCCAGAGCGAGTATCGCGCAGCGCCGCTGACGCCAAATCGGACAACCCGAGCGCGTCATCAAGCTCGCGCATCACCAGAAGGCCGCCGTCGGAACTGAGCTGCGTGCCGCGAAATTCCAGCCGCACGCGAGGGTCGAAATCCACCCGATCTGCCCGTTGCAAGCCCGCACCCTCTGGGTGATCCATGAAACGCGCCCCTCGCAGCCTTCAACACCATGTTTTATATAGGAAATATAATGGTCAGGACAGCGAAATCAGCGCCTTACTTGGGAAATGTGGGTTAAAATCATGCCTCTCGACAAAATAGCGAATAAGACTAGCTCTAGCCAGTGAGAACTCCGCGACAAAGTGAGCACCCTCGCCAATGCCGACAATTCGGGCGCCCTCAACTACGGGATTAAGAATCTCAAACTCATTGAACTCCAGCTTTTGAGGCTGTAAAAGTGTTCTGGTCGTTCTCCATGTCATTTTTTTATCCTTTTGCGTTTATTGCTGAAATCGTCATACTTTCGCTTCGCCAATAACCAGGCTCACAGAGCATAACGCCCCAGTTAACCGACATCAACGTGCGCAGCACGTTGATGTCCGGTTGAACGCCCGGTTAGGCTGACGACAGATGCGAAGGCAGATGAGAACACGCCGAGATACCAGTTGGTAGAGATGGTGCAGCCATTCATGACCACTTCCCCTTGATTTTGAAGCTTTGAACAGTGCGCAGGCTTTCGAACGCCTGGCGTGTTTGGACCATGTACACCGCAGGGCCGTCAGGTGTGAGGATGTTTTTTTCTTGAACGAACCCGGCCTTCTCGTAGCAGCGAATGGCGCGATGGTTGCTAGGAGATGGATCGGTTTGGATTTTCGTTACGGCCGGGTCGCTAAACAGGAGTTCAACGAGCGAGCGTACGAGCTTTGTACCCAACCCCTTGTTTAACTGTGATGGATTAGCCAAAGACTGGTCAATCCCGCGGACCCCTGGATCAGTTTCGTCTTCCCACCATCCATCGCCACTTCCAAGTGCGATGTAGGATTGGGCGTAGCCGATGGGTTCGTCATCTAGCATTGCGATGTAAGGCACTACAGCTTGCTTTGCCAGAACTTCGGGCGAATAGTGTTCTAAGACTTCGTCAAGAGTTGGGCGTTCATCCTCGCCGCCCCACCACTCGACTATGTGGGGGCGGTTCAGCCAAGCATGGAGCATTGGCAGATCGTTCTCGGCCATGACTCGTAGAACTATTGCGGCATTGTTGGCGGACATGAGATGTTGATTCCGTGCGGGCCTAACTTTGTTTTAGGGCGACTGCCCTGCTGCGTAACATCGTTGCTGCTCCATAACATCAAACATCGACCCACGGCGTAACGCGCTTGCTGCTTGGATGCCCGAGGCATAGACTGTACAAAAAAACAGTCATAACAAGCCATGAAAACCGCCACTGCGCCGTTACCACCGCTGCGTTCGGTCAAGGTTCTGGAC
>NZ_JBLVXX010000087.1:0-6374 GCF_048283985.1 Enterobacter cloacae complex sp. 6730903
ATCGATACCAATGAGCGCAATGTTTTCCATGATAGTTCTCCGAATGAAAGCCTATCCTCAGCATAGTACCGGGAAGGAGGGAGTGACCATCTCATTAAATAAAGCACGCTAAGCGTGCGTGGAGGCTGGCACCCAGCGGTACAGCGTCGGAATGGACACGCCGAGGTTCTTGGCCACGTCCTTGGGCGGCACCCCGCTGGCCAGCAGCTTCTTGGCCGACTCGATCTTGCTGTCGGTCATCTTCGGCTTGCGGCCGCCTTTGCGGCCGAGCTGCTTGGCGACTTCCAGCCCGGCGCGGGTGCGCTCGACGGTCAGCTCGCGCTCCATTTCGGCAAGGCTCGCCATGACGTGGAAGAAGAACCGCCCGGATGGTGTGCCGGTGTCGATGGAGTCGGTGAGGCTCCTGAACTGGACACCGTGCTTGTGCAGATCGCCGACCAGATCGACCAGTTGCTTGACCGACCGGCCCAGCCGGTCGAGCTTCCAGACGACCAAAGTATCGCCTTCGCGCAGCATTTCGAGCGTCTTGGCCAAGCCAGGCCGGTCTGCCCGCGTGCCACTCACCTTGTCCTCGAAGACCTTTTTACATCCGGCCTTGCTCAAGGCTTCGCGTTGCAGCTCCAGGTTCTGATCCTGCGTCGAGACGCGCGCATAGCCAATCAACATGGCTTGTCTCGCGCCCGGTCGATGCGTTCCTGCATCGCCTGCATCACTTCTTCGTGGGTGTACGATCTGGCGTTGGCGTCGGTGGCTTGCCGCAGGGCTTCCTCAACCTCGCGCGTCATCCGCTCGTAATCCTCCGGCCACAGCGCTTGCTCCATGCGCAGCGACGCCTGACCCAGCAGGTGCAGCAGGCTGAACAGCCGCATGTCGTTGGTGGCGACGATGCGCTCCCGAATCTGCTCCTGAATAGCTTCGCTAGCCCGATGCGCTTGTGGTGTGGCAGTCCCCTCGTAGTCAGCGGGGAATTCCGCTTCCTCGGCAATCCTTGCCCAGGCGCTGGCCAGCGCCTCGATGGTTGACGTGCTCATTTCCGCCGCTCCTGTGCTCTTTGGCGAATCAACCGGCCAAGGGGCCTCGACGCGAAAACCAGCAGCATCACGCCTATCGGATACCAGGTCGAGAAGACCACCAAGGCATCGAAGGCTGGCCGTCCGGTGTTGGTAGGCAGTACGGCGGTCACAGCCATCAACCCGCCGACCGTCCAGATGATGCGCCACACGTAGGGCATCACGCGGGGCACGTAGCCGTCATCGAAAGCGGTCTGGTAGTAGCGGCGCAGGCCGCGCTCGGCAAGCGCCTGGCGCTGCCGCTCCGACAGCGCATCCGTCCGGCCATACCAGCGCCGGAATGGTGGACAGCGCAGCAGCAAAGGGGTGAAGAGGATCATCACCGCCACGATCGCGACACCCCACGCCATGACGGCGCCGGCATCGGGCCGCTTGGCGTTCTCGATCACGGGCGCGAAGACGCCCGGAGCACCGATCATCCAGAACAGCGCAATGTGCTGATGGAAGGAGAGCTTCATTTGCTCATCCACTTGCGCAGCAGGCGCTTTTTCAGGGAGGCGCGTTCTTGCGGGTTGCGTCCCTTGTGATTGGCGATGCGATCCGCCGTGGCGGCCTGGCGCTTGACGGGCCAGTAGGAGCGGCCATCCTTGCCCATCGACCAGACGCTGCTGGCCTGGTTTTCCAGCAGGGGCAGATGGGCGCTCAGGGCTTCGGGCGACGCGCTGGTCAGCGCCGTGCGCTCACGGGTGCGCCAGCGCTGATGCCAGAGCTTCTTGTCCTCGCGCTCGCTGCCGCAGGTCGTGTGCCCGACGATGGGTGTTTTGCGGCGGCTGCGGCTCATAACGTAGTGGTCTCCAAGAACATTCAGGACTGATCCCAGGCGTCGATGGTCAAGACCTGATCGGCAGGACAGGCGGCTACGCGGTCGGGAACTGGATGGTGTTCAGTCTCATGCCGACCCCATTCGATTGATCGCGTCGCTTGCGGCACGCTGCGACGCAAGGAGGTTTGCGACCTGGTTTAGCAGCCGTGTCCGCTGCATGTCTGTTACCTATCTCCCCGACCGCTCATTGGACCAACTCCAGAGATTGGGCTCTATCGCTCAGCCAATACGAAACCGGCATTGGCTGATGCCACAACCGAGACTAACACAAATGGCTCGGTACCTGTATTTCGCGCCCCGTGCACTTGGCCCGGTCTTGCCACGGCTATCTCACCTTCCCTGAGGGCACGAACAATCCCATTGCCCTGAAAGTAATCAGCCATTCCCGACAAAACAGTCCACGTGTCTTGGCCGTGAGGATGAATGTGAGCCGCAATTTCCTGCCCGGGATGGACATGCCAAACCACGATAATTGAGTCTCGGGTTTCAAGCACAACGGAACGAATAGGCTCGCCTTCGGACGGCTGAACATACTCGGCTACAGAAAATATTCTCGATTCAACAGTCATCGGAGATCCCTCTTTCACAGTTGTCGTTACGGTCTTCATCGTCGGCATCCTGACGCACGGCGGGCAATTGCTGGAGCAACGCCGGCAGCCATTCCTGTACCGTCTCCCACACCACATCGAGGTTGATGTCGAAATAGCCGTGAGCCATGCGATTACGCATATTGCGCATGCTGCGCCACGGCACGTCGGCATGCGCCTGGGTGAACTCGACGTAGCCATCCATCACCTTTGTGGCCGCCTCGCCGATGACGATCAGGCTCATGATGACGGCCTGCTGGGTGCGCTTGTCGGCCAAGAAGTCGTCCTTGGCCATCCCTTCCACGAAGCTGCGCGCATCGGTTGCGGCCTGCTGAATGTGGTCGAGGTAATCGGGCAGGCGGTTCTCGCTCATATCGGTTGCGCCTCCGCGAGCACCTTGGCCCGGAACTTCGGCGGCAGGTCGCCGGGAGTCAGCAGATCGACGTCAACGCCGAGCAGCGATTTCAGTTCTTCTTCCAAATCGCCCAAGTCCAACAACGTGGCACCGGGCAGCGCATCGACCAACAGGTCGAGGTCGCTGCCATCCCGGTCGGTGCCATGCAGCACCGAGCCGAAGACGCGCGGGTTCGCGGCGCGAAAGCGGCCTACCGCTTCACGCACTGCGCTTCGCTTCATGTCAAGCACAACAGACGGTCGCATGCGCATCCTTTCTTATCGAAACTCGTTGAGATGATATGCAATCAAGAATAGAATTTCAAGAACTATTTTCGAGAATCGCAATGCCTTGATTCCCGTGCCGCGCCGGTTGCCTTGGCGGGCTTGTCACAAACCTACGTTTTTGAGAAGAAGGAGACTGCATGCCCCGCCGTTCAATCCTCTCCGCCGCAGAGCGCGACAGTCTCTTGGCGTTGCCCGATACCCAAGACGAACTCATCCGGCTCTACACGTTCAGCGAACCCGACCTGTCACTAATCCGCCAGCGGCGCGGTGACGCCAACCGCCTGGGTGTCGCGGTGCAATTATGCTTATTGCGCTTTCCCGGTCAGGGCCTGCTGCCCGACGCTGCGGTGCCGATGCCCCTGCTGCAATGGATCGGACGGCAACTGCGCATCGATCCATCGTGCTGGCCACAGTATGCAGAGAGGGAAGAAACCCGGCGCGAGCATCTGCTTGAGCTGCGTGCATATTTGGGCATGGAGCCGTTCGGCCTGGCGCACTATCGGCAGGCTGTCCATGCCGCGACCGAGTTGGCCTTGCAAACCGACAAGGGCATCATGCTGGCCAACAGTGTTCTCGACGACCTGCGGCACCGACACGTCATCTTGCCGACGCTGGATGTTGTCGAGCGCGTCTGTGCCGAGGCGATCACCCGCGCCAACCGGCAAATCTACGAAACCTTGTCCGAACCGCTATCGGACGCGCATCGTCGCCGCCTTGACGATCTGCTCAAACGCCGGGACAACGGCAAAACGACCTGGCTGGCCTGGCTGCGCCAGTCACCCGTCAAGCCCAATTCGCGGCACATGCTCGAACACATCGAACGCCTCAAGGCATGGCAGGCGCTCGACCTGCCTTCCGGCGTCGAGCGGTCGGTGCACCAGAATCGCCTGCTCAAGATCGCCCGCGAGGGTGGCCAGATGACACCCGCCGACCTGGCCAAGTTCGAGGCGCAGCGGCGCTACGCCACCCTGGTCGCGCTCGCCATCGAGGGCATGGCCACGGTCACCGACGAAATCATCGACTTGCACGACCGCATCCTGGGCAAGCTGTTCAACGCCGCCAAGAACAAGCATCAGCAGCAGTTTCAGGCATCCGGCAAGGCGATCAACGCCAAGGTGCGGCTGTTCGGGCGCATCGGCCAGGCGCTGATCGAGGCCAAGCAAGCGGGCCGCGATCCGTTCGCCGCCATCGAGGGCGTACTATCCTGGGATGCTTTCGCCGAAAATGTCACCGAAGCGCAGAAGCTCGCGCAGCCCGAGGACTTCGATTTCCTGCACCGCATCGGCGAGAGCTACGCCACGTTACGCCGGTACGCGCCGGAATTCCTCGCCGTGCTCAAGCTGCGGGCTGCGCCCGCTGCCAAGGATGTGCTGGACGCCATCGAGGTGCTGCGCGGCATGAACAGCGACAACGCACGCAAGGTGCCTGCCGATGCGCCGACCGACTTCATCAAGCCGCGCTGGCAGAAGCTGGTGATGACCGATGCCGGCATCGACCGGCGCTACTACGAGTTGTGCGCACTGTCGGAACTGAAGAACGCGCTGCGCTCCGGCGACATCTGGGTGCAAGGCTCACGCCAGTTCAAGGATTTCGAGGACTACCTGGTACCGCCTGTGAAATTCGCCAGCCTCAAGCTGGCCAGCGAACTGCCGCTGGCTGTGGTCACCAACTGCGACCAGTACCTGCATGACCGGCTGACGCTGCTAGAAACACAGCTTGCGACCGTCAACCGCATGGCGGCGGCCAACGACCTGCCGGACGCCATCATCACCGAGTCTGGCCTGAAGATCACGCCTCTGGATGCGGCGGTGCCTGACACCGCGCAGGCGCTGATCGACCAGACCGCGATGATCCTGCCGCACATCAAGATCACCGAACTGCTTATGGAAGTGGATGAATGGACGGGCTTCACCCGCCACTTTACGCACCTGAAATCGGGCGACCTGGCCAAGGACAAGAACCTGCTGCTGACCACCATACTGGCCGACGCGATCAATCTCGGCCTGACCAAGATGGCCGAGTCCTGTCCCGGCACAACGTATGCCAAGCTCGCCTGGCTACAAGCCTGGCATACCCGCGATGAAACCTATTCGACGGCGCTGGCCGAATTGGTGAACGCGCAGTTCCGGCATCCCTTCGCCGAGCATTGGGGTGACGGCACCACGTCATCGTCGGACGGCCAGAACTTCCGCACCGGCAGCAAGGCCGAGAGCACCGGGCACATCAACCCGAAATATGGCAGCAGCCCAGGGCGGACGTTTTACACGCACATCTCCGACCAGTACGCGCCGTTCCACACCAAGGTCGTGAACGTCGGCGTGCGCGACTCGACCTACGTGCTCGACGGCCTGCTGTACCACGAGTCCGACCTGCGCATCGAGGAGCACTACACCGACACGGCGGGCTTCACCGATCATGTCTTTGCCCTCATGCATCTGCTGGGCTTCCGCTTCGCGCCGCGCATCCGCGCCCTGGGCGACACCAAGCTGTTCATCCCTAAGGGTGAAGCCAGTTACGACGCACTCAGACCGACGATTAGCAGCGACAAGTTGAACATCAAGGCTATTCGTGCCCATTGGGATGAAATCCTGCGCCTGGCTACCTCGATCAAACAGGGCACGGTGACGGCCTCGCTGATGTTGCGCAAGCTCGGCAGCTACCCGCGCCAGAACGGCCTGGCCGTTGCGCTGCGCGAGCTGGGGCGCATCGAGCGCACGCTGTTCATCTTGGACTGGCTGCAAAGCGTGGAACTACGCCGTCGTGTGCATGCCGGATTGAACAAGGGCGAAGCCCGCAATGCGCTGGCCAGGGCGGTGTTCTTCAACCGGCTGGGCGAAATCCGCGACCGCAGTTTCGAGCAGCAGCGCTACCGGGCCAGTGGCCTCAACCTGGTGACGGCGGCCATCGTGCTGTGGAACACGGTCTACCTGGAGCGCGCCGCGAATGCTTTGCGCGGCCACGGCCATGGTGTCGATGAAGGGCTGTTGCAGTACCTGTCGCCGCTGGGTTGGGAGCATATCAACCTGACCGGCGATTACCTCTGGCGCAGTAGCTCCAAAGTAGGCGTGGGGAAATTCCGACCGCTACGTCCGCTCTCTGGGTCTTAGCGTACGATTTTTAATGAGATGGTCACTCCCTCCTTCCCGGTACTATGCTGAGGATAGGCTTTCATTCGGAGAACTATCATGGAAAACATTGCGCTCATTGGTATCG
>NZ_JBLVXX010000088.1:0-6330 GCF_048283985.1 Enterobacter cloacae complex sp. 6730903
TTTTTATACGGATAATCAAATACTTACTCCGCTTTTGCTGTAAAACCATACACACTGCGGGCCTATAAGCCAGGCGAGATATGATCTATATCAATTTCTCTTCTATAATGCTTTGTTAGTATCTCGTCGCCGACTTAATAAAGAGAGAGTTAGTGTGAAAGCTGACAACCCTTTTGATCTATTACTCCCCGCTGCGATGGCGAAAGTTGCCGAAGAAGCGGGTGTCTACAAAGCCACGAAACATCCGATGACGACGTTCTTTCTGGCCATTACGGCTGGGGTGTTCATCTCCATCGCTTTCGTCTTCTATATCACAGCCACCACCGGCACAGCCGGGATGCCTTTCGGCATAGCGAAACTGATTGGTGGTATTTGCTTCTCACTGGGCCTGATTCTCTGCGTCATCTGCGGCGCCGACCTCTTCACCTCAACGGTGCTGATTGTGGTGGCAAAAGCCAGCGGAAGAATTACCTGGGGTCAACTGGGGCGCAACTGGCTCAACGTTTACGTTGGCAACCTGATTGGCTGTCTGCTCTTTGTTCTGTTGATGTGGCTTTCTGGCGAGTACATGACCGCCAACGGCGGCTGGGGGCTTAACGTCCTGCAAACCGCCGACCACAAAATGCACCATACATTTATCGAAGCCGTTGCTCTCGGCATCCTCGCAAACCTGATGGTCTGCCTGGCGGTCTGGATGAGCTACTCTGGTCGTAGCCTGATGGATAAAGCCATGATTATGGTTCTGCCGGTTGCGATGTTTGTTGCCAGCGGCTTTGAGCACAGTATTGCGAATATGTTCATGATCCCGATGGGGATTGTTATCCGCAACTTTGCAAGCCCGGAGTTCTGGACTGCTGTAGGTTCAACCCCGGAAAGTTTTTCACACCTGACTATTATGAACTTTATTACTGATAACCTGATCCCCGTCACTATCGGGAACATTATCGGTGGGGGTCTGTTAGTTGGGTTGACATACTGGGTCATTTACCTGCGTGGCGGCGATCATCATTAATGGTTGTCTCAGGCAGTAAATAAAAAATCCACTTAAGAAGGTAGGTGTTACATGTCCGAGCTTAATGAAAAGTTAGCCACAGCCTGGGAAGGTTTTACGAAAGGTGACTGGCAGAATGAAGTCAACGTCCGTGACTTCATTCAGAAAAACTATACCCCGTATGAAGGTGACGAATCCTTCCTGGCTGGTGCGACTGACGCAACCACCAAGCTGTGGGACAGCGTAATGGAAGGCGTTAAACTGGAAAACCGCACTCACGCGCCAGTTGATTTTGACACCTCCGTTGCTTCTACCATCACTTCTCACGATGCTGGCTACATCAACAAAGCCCTTGAGAAAATCGTTGGTCTGCAAACTGAAGCACCACTGAAACGGGCAATCATCCCGTTCGGTGGTATCAAAATGGTTGAAGGTTCCTGCAAAGCGTATAACCGCGAGCTGGACCCAATGCTGAAAAAAATCTTCACCGAATACCGCAAAACCCATAACCAGGGCGTATTCGATGTTTACACCAAAGACATTCTGAACTGCCGTAAATCTGGCGTTCTGACTGGTCTGCCAGATGCCTATGGCCGTGGCCGTATCATCGGTGACTACCGTCGCGTTGCGCTGTACGGTATCGACTTCCTGATGAAAGACAAATACGCGCAGTTCGTCTCTCTCCAGTCTGACCTGGAAAACGGCGTAAACCTGGAAGCGACTATCCGTCTGCGTGAAGAGATCGCTGAACAGCACCGTGCGCTGGGTCAGATCAAAGAGATGGCGGCTAAATACGGCTGCGATATCTCTGGTCCTGCTACCAATGCTCAGGAAGCTATCCAGTGGACCTACTTCGGCTACCTGGCCGCTGTTAAGTCTCAGAACGGTGCAGCAATGTCCTTCGGCCGCGTATCCACCTTCCTGGATGCGTACATCGAACGTGACCTGAAAGCAGGCAAAATCACTGAACAAGACGCTCAGGAAATGATTGACCACCTGGTCATGAAACTGCGTATGGTTCGCTTCCTGCGTACCCCAGAATATGATGAGCTGTTCTCTGGTGACCCAATCTGGGCAACCGAATCTATCGGCGGTATGGGCGTAGATGGCCGTACTCTGGTAACCAAAAACAGCTTCCGCTTCCTGAACACCCTGTACACCATGGGTCCTTCTCCGGAGCCGAACATCACCGTTCTGTGGTCTGAAAAACTGCCTCTGAACTTCAAGAAATTCGCCGCTAAAGTGTCCATCGACACCTCTTCTCTGCAATATGAGAACGATGACCTGATGCGTCCTGACTTTAACAACGATGACTACGCTATCGCTTGCTGCGTAAGTCCAATGGTTGTTGGTAAGCAAATGCAGTTCTTCGGTGCGCGTGCAAACCTGGCGAAAACCATGCTGTACGCAATCAACGGCGGCGTTGATGAAAAACTGAAAATGCAGGTTGGTCCTAAGTCTGAACCGATCAAAGGCGACGTGCTGAACTATGATGAAGTCATGGACCGCATGGACCACTTCATGGACTGGCTGGCTAAACAGTACGTGACCGCGCTGAACGTTATCCACTACATGCACGACAAGTACAGCTACGAAGCCTCTCTGATGGCGCTGCACGACCGTGACGTCGTTCGCACCATGGCGTGTGGTATCGCAGGTCTGTCCGTTGCTGCTGACTCCCTGTCTGCAATCAAATATGCGAAAGTTAAACCAATTCGTGACGAAGATGGTCTGGCTATCGACTTCGAAATCGAAGGCGAATATCCGCAGTTTGGTAACAACGACGCTCGCGTTGATGACATGGCGGTTGACCTGGTAGAACGTTTCATGAAGAAAATTCAGAAACTCACTACCTATCGTAACGCTATCCCGACTCAGTCTGTTCTGACCATCACCTCTAACGTTGTGTATGGTAAGAAAACCGGTAACACCCCAGACGGTCGTCGTGCTGGCGCGCCATTCGGCCCAGGTGCTAACCCAATGCACGGTCGTGACCAGAAAGGTGCGGTTGCCTCTCTGACCTCCGTTGCTAAACTGCCGTTTGCTTACGCGAAAGATGGTATCTCTTACACCTTCTCTATCGTGCCAAACGCGCTGGGTAAAGACGACGAAGTGCGTAAAACTAACCTCGCGGGTCTGATGGATGGTTACTTCCACCACGAAGCGTCCATCGAAGGTGGTCAGCACCTGAACGTGAACGTGATGAACCGTGAAATGCTGCTCGACGCGATGGAACATCCTGAGAAGTATCCTCAGCTGACCATCCGCGTATCTGGCTACGCAGTACGTTTTAACTCCCTGACGAAAGAACAGCAGCAGGACGTTATTACCCGTACTTTCACTCAGTCAATGTAAGTGGAATTGACTGAAATCACGCGTTAAAAAGCGTACAATAAAGGCTCCACGCAAGTGGGGCCTTTTTAACACCCTCGCTTCATCAGTCTCTTTTGTCCGCTATCTATACTTAATGGATAACAGCCAAAACAGACTCGACATAGCCTTTGAGCTGTGCATCTACATAGGCCCCCGGATGGGCCAAATTCGGAGATATCACCGCAATGTCAATTATTGGTCGCATTCACTCCTTTGAATCCTGTGGCACCGTCGATGGCCCGGGAATCCGCTTTATCACTTTCTTCCAGGGCTGCCTGATGCGCTGCCTGTACTGCCATAACCGTGACACCTGGGACACCCATGGCGGTAAAGAAGTCACCGTTGAAGATCTGATGAAAGAGGTGGTGACCTATCGCCACTTCATGAACGCGTCCGGCGGTGGCGTGACGGCATCCGGCGGTGAGGCCATTCTTCAGGCTGAATTTGTGCGCGACTGGTTCCGCGCTTGCCACAAAGAAGGCATTCATACCTGCCTCGACACCAACGGCTTTGTGCGCCGTTACGATCCGGTTATTGATGAACTGCTTGAAGTGACCGATCTGGTCATGCTCGATCTCAAGCAGATGAACGATGAGATCCACCAGAATCTGGTTGGCGTTTCAAACCACCGTACCCTGGAATTTGCCAAATACATTGCCAACAAAGGCGTCAAGACCTGGATCCGCTACGTGGTGGTGCCGGGCTGGTCAGATGATGATGACTCTGCACATCGTCTGGGTGAATTTACCCGGGATATGGGTAACGTGGAGAAAATCGAACTCCTGCCCTATCACGAGCTGGGTAAACATAAATGGGTGGCGATGGGTGAAGAGTACAAGCTCGATGGCGTGAAGCCGCCGAAAAAAGAGACGATGGAACGCGTCAAAGGTATTCTTGAGCAGTATGGCCATAAGGTCATGTATTAACGAAAAGGCCCGGTGAGAACCGGGCCTTTTTATATTCTATTTAAAGACGCCGTTAATAACGGAAGTCACAATCGCCGTACTCAGCGCAATTAAGACCAGGTCGTCACCTACCACGCGCCATTCATAGCCCGGATAGGAAGGAAGCTGACCCAGCATATCGGCTGGCACGGTTTTCTTCGCAATGCCCGGAGGCAGTGGCTTACCGCGCGCGAGGTTTTTCGCAATACCCGGAGGCAGAGAGTCATAGCCCGTTAAGCCGTAATTCAGTGCCAGATGGCGGGCATGATCGAAGCTCACGCGAGCATCCACGTCATTACCGACATCTTTGCTGTTTTTAAAGCTCTTATCCGATTTCCCAGGGTTATCCTGACCGTTATTGTGCTTATTACCATGGTTACCAGAGTTCCCGTTACCATGATTGCCGCTATTACCTTGTCCGCCACCGTTTCCGTGACCACCGCCATTCCCGTTTCCAGGATTAGCCATGGCCGGAGCCGTTGCAAACGTTAAAGCCAACACTACGGCAAGTGCGGTAGTGGAAAAACGACGAGTAGACATGATGGCTGCCTTTTAGTGGGAGAACTCATTGGAATTATCGCCAGGCAGTAAAAACTCACAATAAGTAAAAGTCTTATATGTGACAGGGACAAAAAAGCCTGTCATCGACAGGCTTTTAATAAATCAGGCATGGGCCACTGGCGTTGGATGTTCGCCCACTTTGCGCAGCAGCATTAGCAGATAAATAAACGACACGCTGGCGATCATGATAAACAGCAGATTATCAGAATAATTTTGCATGAGCATAGCGGTAAACGTCGGCCCCAGTAAACTGCCGATGGTGTAACTCAGCAACAAAGCCTGGTTCATCGCCACCAGCTGGTGATGCTCAACTTTCTCACAGGCCCAGGCCATCGCGACCGGATAGAGCGTAAAGCCCGCAGCCCCCAGAATGAACAGCGCAGGCGCCATCGCAGCGTTGCTGAGCATGGCGAGACAGCCCATGATGACCACGAAGACCTGAACGCGCAGCACCAGCAGACGACCAAAGCGGTCCGCCAGGCGGCCAATCGGCCACTGGCCGACAATCCCCGCGCTGACCATCACCGCCATCCAGAAACCGATCCCGGAATCACTGACGCCCTGATGGTTAAGATAGAGCGGCATCAGGCCATAGAGCGAGCCCAGCACAATCCCGGAAATAATGCAGCCGTTAACCCCCAGACGCGCCTGGCGCAGTCTCAGCATCGGCCAGACGTGGGTGGCTTCCTGATGTTCGCTGTTTTGATTCACAATGCGGGTAAAGAGCAGCGGCAGGATCGCCGCGAGCACCATGCCCGTCACCCACGGCAGCACGCTCATCAGGTCGGTTGGCAGTTTGCTGACCATCAGCTGTCCCAGAACGGTACCGACGTAGTAAACCATCATATAGGCCGCCAGCAGACGCCCGCGATTACGGGACGTGCCGCTGCACATCAGCGCACTTTCAACCACCACCCAGATCATGGCGCAGCCGACGCCCGCAATAAAGCGCCAGACCATCCAGCTCCAGAAGCCGACCATGAGTCCTAAACCGGCGCAGCCGACGGCAAAGATCAGCGACGCCAGATAATAACTGCGGTTAAAACCAAAGCGCTTAATAAGGCTGCCCGTTAATAAGGTGCCCAGCAGATTGCCCGTAAAAAAGGACGAGCTAACCATACCCACCTGCCAGGTCGGTAAGTTTTCATGGGCGAGCCATAGCGGGACGAGTGTGTTTAACACCGCGATCGCCAGGGTCAGCAAAAGCAGGCCACAGAGCAACAAAAGCACCGGGCGGGTATAGGTGGTCATGGATTAAAAACCGTGAGGAAGTTCAGATTTCGTGCGCATCATGCCACTGGCAAAAACAAAGTCAATCTACCGTTTCAGGCGTCACGCATGTTATGCGCCTTGTCGATTTAAAAAACTCATCCTGCTAATGCAAAGCCTGCTACTGATATTAATTATCTATTTGTTTTTATTTATTTCCGGGAATTTTTACAACGAAACATCAGTCGAAAA
>NZ_JBLVXX010000089.1:0-6140 GCF_048283985.1 Enterobacter cloacae complex sp. 6730903
AGGAAGTCACTGTCGTTCTCAAAATCGGTGGAGCTGCATGACAAAGTCATCGGGCATTATCTGAACATAAAACACTATCAGTAAGTTGGAGTCATTACCCAGCTCATCGCGCAGTGAGCCAAAATCCGCATCTGAAGCACGGTCAAAAAGGTAATCCAGTTTGCGATTTACGTCGCTCAGCTGGTTGGTAACTATTTTCAACCCGGACTCCAGATCACCTGGGCCAGCTTCAAGGCAGCGCCGCAGATACTCTGACCGATTACCACCTGAAACCAGGTCTATATAGGCCAAAAGTTCATCTGATACTTTTGCGGTTATTGTTGGCATTCAGTCCTCACTTTGTGCATTTTTTAAACGAAAAAAGGGTGTCTAATACGGTGAAATCATAGTATTACCAAAGTAATAAATAAAAAATTCTTTAAATCAGTAAGTTAGATTGGATTTGTAATACCTGGGTAATACCGCAGCATGGCTAAATTTGGTTTTTTTTTCTTTTAAATCAGTGTGATATAGTGATTTATCACGCTGCGTTAGGTGTATAGCAGGTTAAGGGATAAAAAATCATCTTTTTTTGGTAGGGCGATCTCCGTAGGTTAAGGGGCATTTGGCTAAAAAGCGTCCTATTCTTTGATGGTCATGCTTGCATGACCATCTGAGCAACCAAAAACTACAGATAAACTACAAAAAACGTTTTGCCTTAGTGTTGAAAGACTACAAATAGACTACAATAAAACTACAAATAAACTACAAAAAACGTGACAGACTACAAATAGACTACAATAAAACTACAGATAAACTACAAAACTCGATTGACCCCTTCTTACGAGTGTTGTAGAGTCATTTTCATACAACGGAGGGGGTTATGAATAAACCAGCAGATCTGAAACCCCGCAACTTATCGGCTGCTGTCAGATTGCGCCTAAATGAAATCGAGAACTGGCTGGACAGAGGGCTAACGCGGCATGAAATTGCTGAAATCCTCGACAGCGAATACAGCTTTTCGGTAACAGCCAAAGGGCTTGAGATGGCACTGTATAGAACGCGGCAAAACCGAAAAAATGTATTGCACAATACACATGATAAGAGTAGCGCGAAGGGTGCAGCGGAAAGTGTATTGCACAATAGACAACCGTCTGAGCCTGAAGCGCAGGAAAGTAAAAAAGCAGAGAGTCCCGGCATTATTGATAAAGAATTCTTCAAGAAAATCGGTGAGAATTTCGACCCTAAGAAGTTCAACAAAAAATTCTGAGGTGATTTATGAAAGTAGCGGTAATTAATTACAGTGGCAGTGTTCGTAAAACCTTAATTTCATCTTACCTGTTAGCCCCGCGCCTGACTGGTGCAAAGTTCTATGCGGTAGAGACTATCAACCAGTCTGCTTCCGATCTGGGTATTGAAAATGTGACCAGTTTTAAAGGTGACGACTTCTCACGTTTGATTGAGGGGTAATGACTCCAACTTACTGGTAGTGTTTTAGCGAAGTTAAGTGACACAATAGTTTAATCTGGAGGAATTAATGAAGAGTTATGAGTAATTTTAATTTTCTAACAGACATCAGCCCTGAACTCGCTCAATTTGGTAAAAGTGCCGAGCTGTATTGCCATGATGATAAGCAGGTAGCACTAGTGAAACTTAGGTGTTTTACTGAAGTAGTCGTTGGGGAAATTTATTCACGTTTATCGCTAACCCCACCTGTTCGTGATGATTTATATAATCGACTGCGCAGCTACGAATTCAAGGACGTTGTCAGTGATAAGGGAATCTGGGCCAAATTAGATGTATTGCGACATAAAGGTAACAAAGCCGCCCACTCTAGCAATGGTTCAGACGAGATTTCCCTCAATGAAACACTCTGGTTAATCAAAGAAGCTTATTTAGTCGCCCGTTGGTATGCTCAAGCTATTCTCAATAAGCCTATCACTCCGCCAGAGTTTGTTGATCCGGTAAAACCTATCGATCATACATCTCGCTTAGAAGCAGAGTTAGAACGGCAACGTCAAGAACTCAATAAACGAGAGGCTGAATTAAAGACCCAGCTTGCTGATAATAGTGATAAATATCAACAACAGACGAGTGAGCTAATAGCTCAACTAGACGAAAAAAACGACACACTTTCCAATGTAAAAAAAGAGCAAGCACTATTACAGATTGAACTTGAACAAAAACAAAAAGATCTAGTCGCTTCACAACAAGCCTTCTTTGATTACAGGACGCGTGAAGAGTTTAAACAAGCTAGTATTTCATCAGCTTCAAGCTTTGATCTTGATATGGAAGTGACGCGCCGAAATATTGATATATTTGATTGCTTTGAAGGAGTAAGTTTAACTAAAGGTCAAAACCAAATAGTTAAGCAAATAAATGAGTTTTTAACCGATACCAAACAAAACGTATTTTTACTTAATGGTTATGCAGGTACAGGTAAAACATTTATAACTAAAGGAATTACTCAGTACCTAGAAAGAATTGGTCGTGAATTCGCTATTATGGCCCCGACGGGGAAAGCCGCGAAAGTGATATCAGACAAAACAATGCAACCTGCCAGCACTATTCACCGCGTGATATACAATTACGACAACGTGAAAGAGTACAAAGTTGACGGTGTGGAAGGGTCTGAAACTTATCGTTGCTATGCTGACCTTAAAGTCAATGTAGATACTGCCGAAGCTGTTTATATAATTGATGAAGCGTCAATGGTTTCTGACAGATATTCCGATGGTGAGTTTTTTCGTTTTGGGAGCGGATATTTATTAAAAGACTTGCTCAAGTACATAAATATTGACCACAACGATCATAATAAGAAAGTTATTTTTATTGGTGATAATGCACAGTTGCCACCTGTTGGAATGAATACGTCACCAGCGCTAGATGCCAGTTACCTTAAAGAAAATTATCAAGTCGCTGTGGCTTCAGGGTACTTGACTGAAGTTGTTCGTCAAAAAGGTGATAGTGGTGTTTTGAACAATGCTGCCATGTTGCGTGACGGTTTAGAGCAAAATCTTTTCAATAAACTGAAATTTGAAGTTAATGATCATGATGTATTTAATTTGTCCTCGGAAAATCTACTTAGCACTTATCTAGACTCATGTGATAGAAAAGTTAGCCGTACAGGAGAAAGTATTATTATTGCTTCTTCAAACCGACAAGTAGCTGAGTATAACCGTTTGGTTAGAGAGTACTTCTTTACTGGTCAACAGCAAATGGTCGCGGGAGATAAAGTCATTTCGGTAGCAAATCACTATCGAGCAGACGCTTGTATTACCAATGGTGAATTTGGAATGATCAAGGAAGTACTATCTCCTCATTCTGAGTTGATTAGTGTTGACATTAGCGTCAAAGGTGACACTGGTGACATGGTTAAGCGAAAAGTAAATCTGAGTTTTAGGGATGTGATTCTAGGCTTTCGCAACGACTACGGTGAACCATTCTTCTTTGAAGCCAAAATTGTAGAAAACCTACTTTACAATGATCAGCCGACCTTATCGTCAGATGAGCACAAAGCACTCTATGTTCACTTTTTAAATCGACACCCAGAACTGAGACGTAAAGGTAATGAACAAAAGCTTAGAATTGCATTATTGCAAGATCCTTATTTCAATGCTTTTAAACTGAAGTTTGGTTATTCCATTACTGGACACAAAGCACAGGGTAGCGAATGGAAAACTGTTTTCTTACAGTGTCAAACACACCAAAAAGCCTTAACTAAAGATTACTTCCGCTGGTTATACACCGCTATAACGAGAACTTCTGGCATCCTGTATGTAATGAATCCACCTCAGTTGCGCTTAGGAGATGGAATGAAAATAGCAGGAGCGTACCAACCCAAAGCAGTAAACCTAGACAATTCTGCTCCTGAAGGCGTTGAGGTTGTGCGACCAAGTACCGAAGCAACGAACTCAGTAGCCACAGCGAAGTTTGATTTTCAGACTGACATCCCGCAACTTAAAAAGCTATACCAACTTGTTGATGCATGTATTGAAGGTACAGGGATTACTGTAGTGGATGTCCTTCATTATAACTATCAAGATCGTTACATCTTGCAGCGCGGGAATGAGCAGGCTTCGATAAGTTTCAATTACAAGGGTAACTGGAAAGTGTCTGGCGTAAAGAGCATTACTCAAGATGGGTTCGATGTTGAACTCATGGCTTTGCTTGGTCAATTAGAAGGTACTTTGCTCGATGTACCTGAGCCTTCAAAGGATACTCAGTTCCATTTTTCAGAGCCATTCTTAGAAGAGTTTTATCTAAATGTAATGGATCAAATCAACAGTGTTGGAGCTGATATAAGCAAAATTGAATCTCGTTCATTTTGTGAAAGATATGCATTTGTTAAAGGCAATGAGTTGGCGGTAATTGAGTTTTGGTACAACAAGTCTAGCCAGTTTACTAAAGTTCAACCTATGCCTCAGCTTAGTAATTCCACAAGGCTCATTGACGAAATAATATGTCAAATAGGTGTGCTTCTATGAATGAGCCAGCTAATCGTACAGTAAATAATTTGAGAAAGAGCGGAGACCTGCAAGGGGCTTGGGAGTTTGGTTTTCAAGCGTTGCAGGCAGCACCCCAAGATACTTACTTGAAAGGTGCTTTATTTTGGGTGTGTTATGAGTTTCTTAAGCACCAGCTTGAAAATCTAAATAAGCGAGCGAGTTCTTCAAACAACTATCGTCCTACTGATTTTGAATTTGAGCAAATAGAGAACTTGCTGCAAACCATAGTAAATTTAGATATTGCTACTGGCGGCCTAGAGTACAAAATGCTGCTGGTTCAGTTTAAGAAGAGTTTGGAATGGTTTCCAACCTTGATTCACCTTGTGCTTCGACATCAAACTGTACTATTTGATGATGAGGCTAAAACACCTTTTCAAGCTGAAAAAGGTGAAGTGCCAAGTTTGATGCTCTCAACAGCACGCCAAGTGGCGAGTGCATGGCTTAGAGCACGAGAGTATTGGCATCTAGATCTTAACCAAGTGATGGCATTTATTAACCAAACACGCGAGCAAGCCTCTGACACTAAACATATGATGTGGCTTGATTACGACCAAGCGAAGTGCCTTGTTATTGCGGGCCAATACGATCAGGCTCGCGAACTCATTCTACCCATTTTAAGAAAGAAGCAAAAAGAGTCTTGGGCTTGGGGAGCGTTGGCTGCTACTTATTCAAAACAAGATCAGCGTTTAGCAATGAAGTTTTTTGCTAGGGGAATAGTATCCGCACATGACGTTACTTTTAGTTTACGTTTATTACAGGGAATTATTCCTTTATTACTTGCAAATCAACAGCAAGCTGAAGCCTCAATGTGCCTAAAAACGGCTATTGCGGCTTATCAAGCCCATGGGTGGAAGCTAAAGCAAGAGCTAGAACAGCTATCTATGCAGGCTTGGTATGATTCTGGTGTCGATGAGAAGCAACTGAGTCCTTTTTTAAACTCTATTTCTCACGACGCTTTAAATTACTTGCATGGGCCGATGGAGAAGGTTGTTGCTATCGTAGAGAATATCCATAAATCCGGTAAAGGCTTTCAAGTATTCGTAAATAAGTCGACATCACTATCAGTTCGCATGGGGGTTCATAAAGGTAAGCAGAAACCTCAGGCTGGTGACTATGTCGAGCTATCCGTAGCGAGTGTTGATGGAAACAAAGAAGTAGTAGCTTCCTCATCGTCCAAGCAAGTAGATATGGCTGATGTTTCGTATGTAGAGGGTACGCTTCGAATAGCACCCAAAGGCTTCGGATTTGTCGAGGATACTTTTGTTCCTCCCTTTGTTATAGGTAATTTAAAAAATGAAACAAAAGTCAGAGCACTCCGTATCATGAGTTGGGACAAATCTAAAGCTCGCCACAACTGGAAAGCGATTAAGTTAACGGAACTAAATTTTAATGAATACTAAGTCGCTTTCCGGCGAAATCGAGTTAGGACAGGCTCAAGAATTAGCCGAGGTCGAATAATGGCAACCCGAGTAGAAATGATTATCGAAACGCTCAAGGCGAACCCCGACAAGAAGTTTACTGCTCGGGATTTAGCCAAAGAATTTGTGCTTCGATGGCTTTGTTGAATAAATCGAACTTTTGCTGAGTTGAAGGATCAGATCACGCATCTTCCCGACAACGCAGACCGTTCCGTGGCAAAGCAAAAGTTCAAAA